>NZ_JBZVFG010000009.1:0-5069 GCF_058402785.1 Candidatus Magnetaquiglobus sp. | reverse complement strand
TCGACCACTCCCCGCCCGACCTCGACCGCTTCCAGGGACAGGGACTCCTCTTCCGCGACGCCGCTCAGCGTGTCATGCGCCGGATGGCTCTCCGGAGCGGACTCCAACGCCATCAACAGCTCGTTCAGATCCAGATCGGATTCGTCCGTCTCCATCCCATGCGCCAGATCCCGGGGATCGCTCGGCGCGGACCACTCGGACAACGCCGCCTCCAACCCGGCCTCGGAGCCATGACTGGCCCCTCCCGCCAGCATCTCCGCGTCCGACGACTCGGGAGGAGACAGCACATCGAAGGGATGGTCGGCAACAGAAGACCGCACTTCGAAGGGAAAGTCGCCAACAGGGGACCGCGCATCGAAAGGAGAGTCGGAAACGCTTTGGATGGATGACTCGGCCTGTTCCATGGTGTCGGGTGCGGGCGCCCCATTCGTTGGCTCCACGGGGTCGGCGGGCATCACCGGGGGAGACGAAACAACCGGCGAGGCGATCATCGCCGGAGTCTCGGGAAACGAGGATTTTTCCAGGGAGACGGGCGCGGGTGGCACGGCGTGATCGGCCAGGTGCTCCTCGGGCGGCGCGGTGGCCGGCAACTCGCCCATCGGATCTGGCGCGAATCCCGGCTCCGGCGGCGACTCCTCGGGAACCAGGAAGGGCGCAACCGCCAGGGCCGCGAGCGGCGCGGGCTCGAATACCGGGGGGGCCTCGACCGCCACCGGTTCCTGACGTTCGTGGCGTCCGCTCCCTTCACACGCCGTTTGAGGATCCTCTGCCCGACGACGCCGCGACCAGCGCAGCAGCACCAGAACCAGAAACGCCAGACCACCCGCGGTTCCAGCCAGGACCTCACGAGGCAGACCGTTGATCCAGCGGTTCCAGGCCAGCCAGGCGGATCGCCAGGCTGGCTGGGCCGGTTGATCCGACGGAATGGCGCTCAGCGCGGGGAGGGGGTCGCCGGCGGCGGCCTTGCCACCCTTGACCGGGAAGGCCGGGGTGACCCCCGAGGCCGCCGCATCGAGGGCTACCGGATAGTTGCGCACAAAGGAAAGATCCCCCTGGGTGACCCGCAACAACAGGGTGAAAAAGGGCTCGTTTTCCGGCTGTGTCCCGGTGATGACGATCCTGCCCCCCGCCGCGCCCTCGTCCACCAGACGGGCGTTCAAACGGGACCGGGCGCCCCCCGAGGTGAAGTCGGAGTTCGTTCCGACCAGCACCTCGACCTGCAACGGGGGCTCACCCGGCTCGAGGGTGTAGGGGATTTCGGCGGAGAAAGGGGCGTTCAAGGCGCTTTTCACCGACATCGGTCCGGTCATGGTGAGAGCAAGCGCCTCATCCGCCATCCCACACAGGATCCACGTCAGGCCAATGATTCCCACCCACGCCCGCCCGAGCCCGCGTCGCACACTCCTTCTCATGGGCACCGCTTCACCCCCTTGCTCCCGAATCACTTACCCAGATAATCGCGAATCAGCACCTCGGCGATCTGCACCGCGTTCAACGCGGCACCCTTGCGCAGATTGTCGGAGACCACCCACATCTGCAAGCCGTTCTCCACGCTGAAGTCCTTGCGGATGCGCGACACGAAGGTGGCATCCTTGCCCGCCGCCTCACGCGGGGTGATGTAGCTGGGTTTGGTGGGATCGTCCACCACCTCGATACCCGGCGCGTTGCGCAACAACTCGCGAGCCTCCTCCGGGGAGAGCGGCTTTTCGGTCTCGATGGTCACCACCTCGGAGTGGGCGTTGAACACCGGCACCCGCACCGTGGTGGCGGTGACGCGGATGTTGGGATCGAGGATCTTGTGGGTCTCGTTCACCATCTTCATCTCTTCCTTGGTATAGCCGTTCTCCAGGAAGGAGTCGATGTGCGGAATGAGATTGAAGGCGATCGGCTTGATGAACTTTTTGGGTGGCACGTCGCGACCCGGAATGTAGAAGGCGCGCGACTGCTCCATCAGTTCGTCCATGGCCGCCTTGCCCGCGCCGGAAACCGCCTGATAGGTGGCCACCACCACCCGCTTGATGCGCGCGGCGTCGTGGATCGGCTTCAAGGCCACGACCATCTGAATGGTCGAGCAGTTGGGATTGGAGATGATCCCCCGTTTCTTGTAACCGGCGATCGCCTCGGGGTTGACCTCGGGCACCACCAGCGGGACATCCGGCTCCATGCGGAAATGGGAAGTGTTGTCCACCACCACGCATCCGGCTGCGGCGGCACGCGGGGCATGCACCGCGGAGACCGAACCGCCCGGCGAGAACAACCCGACATGCACGCCGGAAAAATCGAACTCGGCCAGGTTCTTCACCACGATCTCGCGACCGCGATACTCGACGCGACTGCCGGCGGTACGCTCCGAGGCCAGCAGATGCAACTCACCCACGGGGAAATTGCGCTCCTCCAGAATGGCGAGAATCTCCCGACCCACATTGCCGGTCGCGCCGGCGATGGCGACATTGAAAACGTCCATGATGGTCTTCCTTCCAAAAATGATGAATATGGCCAATACGGTAAACGGTCAAACACGATCGGACCAGCCCGATCATAACAGACATTTCAGTCCGAATGGATCCATTTGACTTCCTGGTGATAGATGAAACGCGACGACTCCGGATAATAATAATGCTCCCCCTTGCGACCCGCCAGAAAATCGGAATGCCGAAGGGGACCGGTGAATTCCGCCCAAAAGAAATAGTCGCTGTTCTGAATCAACCGCATGGTGTTGGATCGGAACGCCGACTCCACGAAATCGTGGTCCACGATGTAAAAACACGCATGCGAGGTGGGACCGCACATGGGGGCCTGGATCAGATGATCGAGCATCTCCGGGCGGGCCTGAAAACACAACGGGGGCGGCGCGAAATTCCGGACCTCGTAATAGCCGCCGTGCTCCCGATAGCGCAGGCAGTTGCTGTCGCCGCGCAACGCCGCGTAGGTCTGGGGATGTTGGAACTCGGTCATGCAGCGTCGCACGAAATCCCGACTCCGCAACCCCTTGCCACACGCCAACGCCTGCTTGAGCACTGGATAGGCCAGCGCGGAATCGATGCGCGGCATGGGGCAGACCACGGTTTCATGGGGCCGCATATCGCCGATCACCCGCGCGATCGATCCGGTCATGATCGCGTCCGGAACCGCCATCACCACCACCGAGCCGCTCTCCAGCGAGCGACGCACCTGGTCGATGATCGGCAGGCACAGCACCTCATACAGATCCTGGGAGAGCGACAAGAGTTCCACGTTCACGCGGAACGGGATCTGATGATGCCGCAATTGGGCCAGAAAGGGTTCCAGACCCGGCAGATTGACACGGGTGGTATAAAGATTATAGACAACCCGACGGGATCGGCGCAAATCCTCGAACCCCTCGGTGGCCAGCAGCGATGGAAAAGCGACATCGTTCAGAAAGCGGATGTGCTCATCCCCCACCACGATGCAGCACAACTCCACCACCTTGCCAGGCTCTTCCGGGTTGGCGGTCAGGGTGATGCCGGTGTGGTCGATGAGGGCGCGTCGTCCGGTGCAGTAGTGGCTGGCGATCTCGGGCAGATGGTGATAGATCAGCCGCGTCGACAGGGAAGGCGGCAGTACCGAGGCTCCCCAATCCCCGCTCGGGGCGTACTGTTCGCACACCCGTTGCAACACGATCCCGGCATGGGGGCGATTGTTGAAGCGGTGCAGCATGTCGGTGAGACACAGATAGCTCTCCAGATCGTTGGGAGCCATCTGGATGTTCTGCCAACAGGTATCGATCGCCTCCTGGTGACGCCCGGCCTTTTCGAGCATCTCCGCATACTTCTGCCGCACCCGCAACCAGGTGGGTTGTCCGCCCAGCAACGCCTGGAACAGCGCTTCCGCCTCGCCCCAGTCGCCCTGACGAACCAGCATGTCGGCGAGCGCCACCCAGACCACCCCATCGGTGGGATTGTCGCCGAGAAACGCCCGACACACCCGCACCGCATCATCCAGACGATCCAGGCGATCCAGGATCTCGATCAGGGTCTGGCAGGATTGGGAATCGGCGGGATTCAGGCGCAGACAGTGGCGCAGCGCCGGCTCGGCGGTGGCGAAATCCCCCAGTTTCCAACTCAGATCGGCCAGGGCGCGTTGAACCTCCAGCGACTCCCGACTCGCCGCCGGCGTCGCCTCGAGCAGCGCCACCGCGCCGCGGAGATCCTGACGTTCCGTGAGCAGGTTCACACAGCGCATGCGTATACCGGTTTCGTCCGGATACCCCTCCAACGCCTTCAGGCAAGCCTGTTCCGCCTCCCGACCACCCAGCAGATCGGCCAGCATGCGCCAGGCAGGATAATGGTTCGGATCGGCGGCCACGCATTTTTTGGCCAGCATGATCAAGGAGCCCGGATCGCCGCGTTGTCCGAACAGCAGGGCATCCTGAAAATTGCGGGCGGCGTTGGCGCGATCGATCGCCTCGTAGCCGGCGATCGCCGCCGCCAGCTTACCCGCCGAGGCGGCCTCTTGCGCCTGTTCAAAACCGGGATCCGCGAACAGGGGCAATCGAGATGCCAGCTCACGGCTCAGCTCAGGCGCATGTTCCGATGCCATGTTCGTGGTCCCTTCGTCCAAGAAGTGCGGTAACGGTTGCAAGGGTCCGAGGACCTCAAGGTCCCCGGTGGGATCCGAGACAAGCCCCACTGTGCGGGGAATCCCAAGCCCCACTGTTGAGGGATCCGGGGACCACAAGGTCCCCGGTGGGATCCAAGGACAAAGCCCTTGGGACTTTTCTTTTGATTGATTCCTTTCGCGCGTTTTTCACGATCAGCCCTTTTTCGCGTCTTTTGCGAAAAAAGGCGCAAGCGCGCACCGTCTCATGTGCTCCATCCGTTGCCCGTCAGGGCAATGGATGGAGCGAATGGCCTGTGTGAATCCACGTCTCGTCGGCGACCAGTTTTTTGGCCATGTTTCCGAGATTGTTTGGCAAAAATCGCCAAACAATCTCGCAGCGAAGGCTGCGCGCAGCGTTTTTTCGCAAGAATCGCGAAAAAACGCTTCTTTGTAAAGCGCGCTAGGGCGTGTTGACATTCAATAATAATATCAACCCTATTCAAGCCAGA
>NZ_JBZVFG010000008.1:0-111278 GCF_058402785.1 Candidatus Magnetaquiglobus sp. | reverse complement strand
GGGGACCGCAAGGTCCCCGGCGGAGGTTCGGAGGCAGAGCCTCCGAGGTGTTGTTTTTGACTTGAGCGCGCTCTTCAAAAGAGCGATTTTTCGCGTTTTTATGCGAAAAATCGCTGCGCGCGGCCTTGGCTGCGGGAAGGTTTCGCGTCTTTGGCGAAACCTTCCCGCGAACATGGCCCAAGAAACCAAAGGATCCGTAAAAAAATAACTTGGACTTCTGTGTGCCAGCCACATGTGCTATTCTGACAAACGTTAACAGTTAAAAGTCCATGTAATTTCTTAACGGCTCCAAGGATGCGGGAGTGCGGCTTATGTGCTGATGTGCCATGTGCCCTAAGTCGTTGCCCAAAATCGGCAACGACTTAGGGCACATAAGACTGCGCGCTTGCGCCAATTTTCGCAAAAATCGCGAAAATTGGCTTATCGTGAAGAGCGCGCAAAAGACAAAATCAAAAGCAATTTCCCAAGGGCTTCGCCCTTGGATCCCACCAGGGGCCAGTGGCCCCTGGACCCCGCCAACTTGGGGGTCCTGAATAGTTACAACTTCCGAACGGACGGAATGAAACTCTTTCTCGTTCGGATGGTCTGATGATGTATCCGGGCTGAACCGTCCGTGCATTCCGGTAGCCCACCCACATGCCAGGGCGCATCGCCTCGGAGCAGGCCTCATCGGATCCGTGGCCTTCCGGCCTGTCCTGATGCCTCAGAAAACGGGAGTTGGCGATGAAATACGTGATTTTTCTCGGGGATGGCATGAGTGACCGTCCCCTGGAGGCGCTCGGGGGCCGCACGCCGCTGATGGCGGCCCGCACCACCAACATGGATCGCATGGTCCGCGAGGGGATCGGTGGATGGTCCCTCAACACCCCGGATGGGTACTATCCGGGCAGCGACATCGCCAATCTCGGCGTGCTCGGCTACGACGTGACCCAGAGCTACACCGGGCGCAGCCCGCTGGAGGCCGCGGCCATGGGGGTCGAACTCGGTCCCGATGACATCGCCTTCCGCTGCAACCTGGTCACGCTGGCGGACCATTTCTCGGTCATGGGTGATTTCTCCGCCGAACACATCTCCTCAGCCGAGGCTTCAAAAATTATCGAAACCTTGAACGAGCGGCTCGGTTCGGATCGGTTTCAATTCTACCCTGGCGTCAGCTACCGTCATCTGCTGGTGTGGCGCAACGGCGGGGATCGGTTGACGAGCCGTCCACCCCACGACATTTCCGACAAACCGATCGAGGGTGCCACCCCGGAGGGACCGGACGCGGAGCCGATTTTCGCGCTGATGCGCGCCTCGTGGGCCTTTCTCGCCGACCATCCGGTCAATCTGGCGCGGGTGGCCCAGGGCAAGCGGCCAGCCAACTCGATCTGGTTGTGGGGGCATGGTCGCAAGCCGGTCCTGCCCCGTTTTCAGGAGCGGTTCGGTAAGAGCGGCGGGATCATTTCGGCGGTGGATTTGATGCGCGGCATCGCGGCCCACATCGGTTTCGACGTGTTGCATGTGCCGGGGGCCACGGGTTGGATCGACACCGATTACGAGGGTAAGGCTCGGGCCTGTCTGGAGGGGTTGGAGACGCGCGACCTGATGTTCGTGCATGTGGAGTCCCCGGACGAGGCGGGGCATGCCGGGCGCATGGATTACAAGCTCAAGGCGATCGAGGATTTCGACGCGCGGTTGGTGGGACCGGTGCTTGAGGCGTTGGCCAGGCGAGGTCCGTTCCGGGCCATGGCCCTGCCGGACCATCCGACGCCGCTGGTGACCAAGACCCACGATCCGGGTCCGGTTCCTTTCGCGATGGTCGGGCATGGCATCGCGCCGGATGGCAACCAGGTCTATGACGAGAATTTGTTGCAGAGCGCTTCGGTGACTTTTGATCCGGGCATCCGGTTGATGCCTTATTTTCTCAATCACGGGTTGTGATGGTGTTTCAACGGTTGGGTCGGACGTTCCGAACGGGCGTTCGACCTGGCCGACAGGATGTCTTTGGTTGGATCCGGGTTAAAAAAAGCGGGCCGTTTCGCATGATTGCGGAACGGCCCGCTTTTTTGGGATGTCTGGAGACACGTCGAGCATGGAACTCGCCTGATGGGGGGGAGAACCCTCTCACCCATTCCTTATCATGTTCGGGAGGTCCATGATAAGGAATGATGGCCTGGACAGATTTCAAGAGACCGGTTTGGTGATTCCATTCATGGAATCACCAAGTCATGGCATCACCAAACCGGCCCGAATCGAAAAAAACGATTCGGGCTTCTCAAATGGCTGCGCAATTTGGCGGGCCATGAATGGCCTGCGTCGGCTGTTTGGCAAATGCCAAACAGCCTCCAAGGATCGTGATGACGTGGGATCAGGCGGTGGCTTCGCGGGTGGCGCGCTCGCGGATGCGGGCCTGGAGGCGACGCATCGGCTCGTTGAGCAACCCGGTATCGATTTGCAGGAGGAAGTTGTCCAGGCCGCCGGCCTTGTCCACGGAGCGCAAGGTCTCGGTGGGCAGGGTCATCTGGAAGCTCTGCCGCAGAGCCATGCTGAACAGCGCCCGTTTTTGGATGTTGGGCAGCCAGACATGCTTGGTTCTCCGGTGGGAGTGGGAGACCCGGTAACCGGTTTGCGGGGCTTTACCGCCCATGGTCAGTTTTCTTGTCACGAATGCTCTCCCGTGAATTCAGAGCAGAGGGTTGAAATGGTCGAGATCGAGTCTGAACTCAAAAAACAAGTATCGCATATCGTGGCCTTGGATGCAAGGGTGGGTTCTGATTTTGTCCGTCCCGGGTTTTCGGTTGAATGCGCGATCCGGTCGCGTGGAATCTTGTTGCCATGCGATGGCGGGAATGGCACACTGTTCTCCAATTAAGGAAACCCGCGGAAGCGCAACGCACGCCATTCGATCGTGACGAGTCCGAAGGGTGTGCGCTCAGACGGGGTGAGGGGCTCCCTCATCATGCAACTTTCGATCGAAAAGGGTGGTAGGGAAGGGGGCGGGAATGGGTGGCATCGATGCGAACAAAACCATGGCCCATTTGATGCGGGAACATCCCGGACTTGCGCGGATGTTGGCGCTCAAGGGGATCGATTGCGGAGAGTGTCTGGCCTCCGAAGTGGATACGTTGAGCGATGTGGCGCGTATGTATGGATTGGACCTGGCCAAACTGATCCAGGAGATCCAGTGGGCTGACGACGGCCAGGTCAGCGAAGAGACATGAATTTCCGCATGGAGCCAAATGGCGCTGGAAAGGCATTTGGATCCGTGCTATGCTGTCTGTTCGGAAGGGTCGCAAAAAGATTTTCCCGCGCTGCTGTTCCAGGCGGTCATCTCACGGCGTTTACCTTGAAATCGATTACAATTCCATGATCGTTCCCGGTGCTCGACCTGCTTTGTCTCGTCCTGCGCGCGCGTCAGCGCGCGGCTTTTGTGGACGGAAGCAGGTCCGTTTCCGTCACACGATCGCGCTTTAAGGCATGGAACTCTGGTCAGGGAGCGACACGGGTGTGGTGATGCTGGGTCTGTTCGCATCGTGCCACGATTCCGTGGAATCCCGTCAGGATCGTCCAGGGTTGGGGGTGAGGGGTTCTCCTTCCATCGAGCACGTTCATATCGGTAACCGGTCACGGGTTCCGGTGGCAAAGGCATGGCATGATGAGACGATTGGTGGGTGGTAAAAGGGGCGTTCGGTGGTTGAGCCTGTTCTCCGGACTGGTCATGTCCGGTTGCGTGGCCGTGGGACCGGTGAATGGCACCCCAACCGCATCCGCGGAAGCTCCCAAGGACGAGAAAAACCAGGGCGCCCGGGTGGAGACCGCAGGAACATCCCAGCCCCCATCCCCGGAAAAACCGAGCGCGGATGGCGTCTATTATTATTATGTCCTGGGGCACATGATGATGGGCGACCGGCGCTGGGAGGAGGCCGAGAACGCCTTCGTCCGGGTGGCCGAGGGGGATCCCAAGTCGGTCGAGGCGCGACTGATCGTCTCGCATCTGGCCACGCAGCGCGGCGAACTCAACGTGGCGGCCCGCTATGCCCAGGAGGCGGTCGCCCTCGACGCCGACAACGTGAAGGCCCGTTTGCTGCTCGCGGGGCTCCTCAACGCCCTGGAACGCTATCCGGAGTCGGCCAGCCACTACGAGGCGTTGATCAGGAAACAGCCCGATCATCTGTCGGCGCGTCTGATGCTGGCCCAGATTTATGGTCGGCTCAAGGACCCGGCCCGTGCCAAGGGGGCTTTGGCGCCGCTTTTCGCCAAGTCCGACGTGGCCTGGAAGGCCAATCTGGCCATGGGCCGCGCCTATGTGCACATGAACGACCTGAAAAAATCCCTTGAGTATTTCCGCAAGGCGCGCAAACAGGCTCCGGATCAACTCGAGCCGATCCTGGCCCTCGGTGCCGCCTTGCAGGAGATGGATCGTCCCAAGGAGGCCGAGACCATCTATCGGGAGTTCCTGTCGCGCAATCCGGAGAGCGAGACCATCCACAGTCGGCTGGGTCGCCTGCTGCTCACCCAGGAGGATCGCGCCGCCGCGCTCGAAGAGTTCCGCACCATTGCCCGTCTCTCCCCCGGCAGCGTGCAGGCGCGGCTGACCTCGGCGCTCATCCTGATGAGTCAGCGTCACTTCGAGGAGGCGTTGCAGGAGTTGCGCCTGGCGGATGCGGTGCGTCCGGGCAACAGCGGCGTGGCCTACTACATCGGTCAGACCCTCGAGTCCCTGGACCGGCTGCGCGATGCTCGCAACGCCTACGAATCGATCAAGTCGGACGACCCCTTCTATCTGGAGGCCCAGGTGCGCATCGCCTTCCTGGATGCCAGCGAAAAAAAGGGCAAGGAGGCGGCCAGTCGTTTGAAATCCCTCAACGATGCCTATCCGGACCGGATCGAGGTGCTGCTCGCCCTCACCGTGATTCTCTTCCAGGAGGAGGAGTACGACGCGGTGGTGGATACCGCCTCCAAGGGGTTGCATCTGGCCCCGGATCAGAGTCGCTTCCTGTTCAACCGCGCCATGGCCCTGGATAAACTCCAACGTTGGCCCGAGGCCGAGCAGGATCTCCAACAGTATCTGGGCAAGAACCCGGACGATGCCCACGCCCTGAACTATCTCGGCTATACCTGGGCGGAACGCAACGAAAAGCTCGAAGAGGCCCACAAACTGATCATCAGGGCCTCCCAGTTGGCCCCCGGCGATGGCTTCATCCTCGACAGCCTCGGTTGGGTGCTTTACCGCATGAACCGCCTGGACGAGGCCTTGACCCGCATGCGCGAGGCGGTGCGCATGGAACCCAAGGATCCCACCATTCGCGAACATCTGGGGGATGTGCTGGCCGCCTCGGGCCGGATCAAGGAGGCGTTGACGGTCTGGCGTCAGTCCCTGGAACTCAACAGCTCCAACGATGCCTTGCGGGCCAAGATCGACCGTCACGCCCAGGAGGGCGATGCGTCCACCAAGAGCAGCGATGCCAATGGTGGAACCAGGCATGATCTCTCCGGTAACGGTGCGACCCGTTGATCCGTCTCGATTCCCGCGCGTTCATTCGTGCCGTGGCGATCGGTTGTGGCGTGCTGCTGTCCGCCTGCGCCGTCCTTGAGGATCCGTCGCGCGAGTCGCCACGCACCGTTCCGGGCGGGGTGGTGGTCGAACGCTACCAGAAGGAGCAGGGGGTGCGTCGCGAGGGACCTCTCCACTGGGCGGTCGAGGGCGCCCTGGAGATCGAAACCTCGGACCAGGGACGACGCAACCGCATCGAGCTTCTGGGCAGCGGCGGGTCGCAGGTGCGCATGCGCGTGCGCGGTCCGTTCCGAGAGGTCGCGGCGGAGTTGCTCGCCCGTGACGGGCGGATACGCTGGGTCGATCCCGACAAACGCATGGTCACCGAGGTGCCGGCCACTTCCGAGGGGTTGCACCATCTGATCGGCGTGCCGATCCCTCCGGAGCGTCTGTTCGCCTGGATCATGGGACAGGCCGAGGCGGTCGAATCCGCCACCACCCTGCCCCTGGAGCCCTCCGGCGCACGGATCGAGAGCCGTTCCGGGGAGTGGTTGTGGCTCGATCCGGAGAGCGGACGGATTCGTGAACGAACCGGCACCGTGGCTCCCGGATCCCGGTATCGGACGGTCTACACCTGGCCCGATTCCGGCGTGCGGCGCGCCAGCGCCCATCTGATGCCGGAGACCATCCTGGTCACTCTGGATCAACCGAAAATCCGCATGGAGTTCGTGTTGCGGAACTGGCGGTTCCCGTCCGAAGGTCCCACCAAAGCCCAATTCGAACAGGCGTTGGACGCGGGTTTCACCCTGTCGCGTCCCCTGGAGCCGTAGTCCGCATGACCGGGCGCGCGGTCCTCGGTGCAACGGCCTGTTTCCAGGCTCCGGCCAAGCTGAATCTGGCCCTGCGGGTGGTGGGTCGTCGCGCGGATGGGTATCACCGGCTCGAATCGTGGATGGTCTTTTTTCCGCTGTATGACGCATTGACCGTGACGGTCACCGACGGCGGGATCTCGCTGGCGTGCGATCCGCCGGTTACCGGATCGGTGGAGGAGAATCTGGTCTGGCGCGCCGCCCGTCTGCTGGCCGAGCGTTATGCGGTGTCATGCGGCGCGCGGCTGGAACTGGTGAAACAAATCCCGCATGGCGCGGGTTTGGGTGGGGGATCGTCGGATGCGGCGTTGACGCTTTTGGCCTTGAACCGGCTGTGGGGGCTGGAGCGGAGTCTGGCGGAGCTGATCGAGTTGGGGGTGCGGTTGGGTGCGGATGTCCCCTTTTTCCTGGGTGGGCGTTCCGCCTGGGTCGGGGGAATCGGGGAGCGGTTGATTCCGTTTGCCGAGGCGTTGACCGGGGCGTTGGTGTTGGTGTTTCCCGGAGCGGGGGTGGCGACCGGACGGGTGTTTCAACGGTTGAACGGTCGATTTCCGGTACGCGCCGACCCGCTTGGCATGCCAGCGGCGGGCGAGGGGTGGATTGGCGCGTTGGAGAACGATCTGGAAGCGCCGGCCTTGGAGATCGAGCCGAAGATCGGCGCGGCCCGCGCGGCGCTTGAAGCGGCGGGCGCGCGGGCGACGTTGATGTCCGGCAGTGGTTCGACGGTGTTCGGGGTGTTTCCGGATGTCGCACGGGCGATGGAAGCGGTGGCCGGAATCGGTGCCAACCATGCGGATTGGCGGGTTTTTTCAGGCGTGATTCTCAACCGGCACCCGTTTTACGCGGGCTGGGGAGACGAGCGGGATCCTGACCGTGGACATCCCGGATCGGGAGGTCCACGGTAGGGTGGATATCAGTTGGCGGCGGCGCCGATGTTGACGGCGGGCACGCGGAAGGTGGCGGAGAGCAGGGCGTTGGAGGCATTGACCGTGGAGGAGCCGTTGGCGTCCAGGGTGGTGCCGGCCAGGGCGTTGCGGAAGACATTGGCCAACTCGCCGCCCTGATCGCCGGAGAGTCCGGTGAGTTTGAAGGCCACGGTCAGCTGACCGGAGGCGGTCGCCTTGGTGTTGGCGGCATCGAGTTCGATGGAGCCGTCGCCGTACTTGTAGGAGGCCAGAAGCTCTTTTTGGGTGGCGGCGCTCAGGGTTGTGGTGCCGGTGCCCTGATAGTTGCTCAACACGGCCTGGATGTAGGGGTTGATGTACTGCTGAAAGGCTTTGGTGGCCTCACCCTTGGCCATGGTGGTCTTGCCCACGGCGATGGCCGAGACGATCAGGCCGATGATCACCAGAACGATGGCCATTTCCACGAGGGAAAAGCCCTCTTCCCGGCGCTTGAGGAGCTTGGCGCGGATGGTATTCATGTTCGATAGGTTTCTCTTGTCAGGTGGTGGGTTCCGTGGAGCGCAAACACACGTATCGACCAAATGGTAGGGTATTGAATTGTATTGTCAATGAAAAAAAATACCCCTGCGTCCCATGCATTCGTGTGGGCAATGGGTGGGAGCAGGGCTGTGCGGGGCATCGGGTTGACGGGATGACGGAGGGATGGTTATCCTCACGGAAAGGGGTGGCCAAGGTTGCATTCTGGTTGATTTCCGGTGATCATGGGGCCGGTCGGTATTCCCTCGGCTTCCATCATGCTCGAGTCAGGCTTGGAGTGGCGGACGATGAACCTGTTTGATCGGCTGCGCGCGTTGGCGCAACGTTTTTCCTTGTTCATGGCCGTGGGGTTGATGGTGGCCATGCCGGGCGCCGGGGCCTATCTGGTCTCGGCCCAGGAGACCCATCGGGTCGCATCGGTGCGGATGGAGCAATCCCGCAACCGCTCCGCGGAGTTGGAGGCCGCCAAGACCCGCGCCGCGGAGTATCGGAAATCCCTCGATGAACTCAAAAGCTTCGCCGCGTCGGTCACCGAACACCGGCTCGACGAACGCCAGGGGTGGACCCGCTACGCCGTCGAGATCAAGGAGCGTCTCGTTTCGGAACAGGAGTTGCGCACCCTGTTGAACCATCTGACCTCCTCCGCCCGTTACCATTTCAAGCCCGGCAAGCTCGAGATCACCGCGCTCACCGCCCGCGAGGGGTTGCCGCCGCGACTGCTGGCGCGCATGCGGGGGACGGAGAAGGGGACGGAACCCGCGCCGGTGCCGGGTGAGAAGGTGCTGATCTCCCTGACCGGGCACTATCTGGTCTCTCCACCGGGTTGAGGGGTGGGAGCGTTCGCAATGGTCAACCGCGTGGGTGGACGATGAACATCTCCGAGTCGGATGCATGGATCGTGGATCTGGATGGGCTGGCCCACCGGTTGGGGGAGGGACGGGCGGAACCGGTTGCCGATCCTGCCGCGCTCCAGGGGGATAAATGGGTCGTGAGCGACTTGGGCGGGGCCATGGCCCGGTTCATGACCGTCGAGGCGCCGAAGGCCTATGCCGAGGTGGTGGCCCGGCGTCGTCTCCAGGAGAGCGGCGAGGCCCAGGAGCATACCCGTCTGCTGACCCACTGGAAACGGGCGCGTGGAAAGACATCCACCGAACTTTATTGCACCGTGGTCGAGGGGGAGAGGCTGCGTGTCCACGAGGATCGCGCCCATGACGACCCGCATCACCATCTGCTCTTCTCCATGCATGTTCTGCCGTATCTCCTTTTGAACCAGCAGCCCAAGGATCGCACCGTGGCGGTGCTTTTCGAGCACGATCGTCATGTGGATATCCTGATCGGGCGTGCCGGTCAGGTGCTGGCGGCCAGCCGCGTCTCCAGTTACGGCAGTGGCCGCGCCGCCAAGGAGAATCTCGCCGAATCGATCGCCAGCGAGTTGCGTGCCCTGGTGATCGGCGCCAAGGCCACCTTGAATCGCATTCTGCATTTCGGTTGGCTGCTTGGGGTGGGCGCGGACGAAACCGAACGCGCCGGAGAGCAGCAACGGCTGCGCGAGGCGGCCTGGGTCGGGGATCTGGGACGGATTCTTCAGCTCCCCTTCGAAACCTTGCCGGTCACGGTTCTGAAACGTTCGGACGACGGCTTCATCGTCAGTGCCGTTCCGTCGCTGCTGCGCGTGTTGACGGTCTCCCAAGCCTCCTTGCCGGTGGTGGATCGGCTGCAATATCAGGCCCAACGACTCCTGCCGACCGTGCTGGCGATCGCTTTCGGCCTCACCGTGCTCCTTTTTCTGACCGGCGTGTGGTTCAATACCCGCGCCGGACTCCTCGACGCCGAGGCCAACCGGATCGAGCGGGAGTTGACGGTCGCGACCGCCAAACCCGAGCCCGTGGATCCGGCCCTGGGCAAGATGGTCACCTTTGTCGATGGTCTGGCGCGCCTGCGCGAGGCACCCTCCTGGCGGGAGTTGCTCAAGGAGTTGCACGACGCCGCGGAAGGGCGCCGAATCGTCTTCGATCAGGTGATGATCGAGCAGGACGACGCAGCCAGGATCCAACTGACCCTCAAGGGCCGGGTCCAGGAGCTTTTCGATGGGGCCAGCGCCGACTTCGAGGCCATGGCCGGACGTCTGCGCGAGCGGGGGTACGGGATTCTCTCCCGTGAACTTTCCACCGATGTCACCGAATTGCGTTTCAACCTGAAACTGGAACGGGGGGCGCGTCGATGAAGGTCAAGCAAACCGCTCTGATCGCCGTGGCGGCCCTCGGCACGGGGCTTTTCATCACCGTGTTGATCGGGCTGTTGGCCGGTCCGGGGGCTCCGGCCCCGGTATTCACCATGCCCGTCGCGACCACCCCCTCAACCCACTCCCAGCCGATCGATCCCTCCCTCGGCAAGATCATCCGCGAACGGCAATCCCAGCTCTCCGGCCTGCGTACGCCGGTCGTCCGGGAGGTCGAGCCGATCCCGTTGACCATGCTCGGTTTTTCCGAGACGACCGCGGCGGGTGCCAGGGACTCCCGGTAACACGCCGGGCGCGCGCTGATCGATCATGCACGGGGGGACCGAAGCGGTGATGCAAGGTGTGTGGCAACGGCTGGTGCCGTGGTTGAAATTCATCCTTTCATCCGGTTTGATCGTCTTGTTGTGGCAGCAGGGCAAGCTCGACTTCACCGCCCTGGGCCAGCTTTCCGCCGCGCCCTGGACCATCTTCGCCGTGGTGCTGCTCAGTCTGATCAGCTACTCCCTGATCTCCCTGCGCTGGGTGATTCTCCTCCGTTCCCAGCAGATTCCGCTCTCTTTCGCCTGGGGACAACGGATCACCTATCTGGGCATTTTCTGCAATCTGGTGTTGCCCGGCGGCGGCATGGCCGGCGATGCGGTCCGCATGGCCCACGCCATGCGCGTGGCTCCCACTCAGAAACTGGAAGCCCTCTCCACCCTGTTTGTCGATCGACTGGTGGGGTTGCATGTCATGCTGGTCATCGCGCTTTTCGTGGTGGCTTTTCAGCCGCAACTGGTGATGGGGTCCGTCACCCTGCGTTTCATGGCGATCACGGTGGCGGTGTTCGTGCTGGCTCTGCCGCTTGGGGCGTTGTTGATCTACCGGTTGGCCAAACATGTGGGCCGTTCGCCCCGCTTCGCCGCCTTTCTGGTCTCCGGACGCCTCGGACGCCTGACCGCCCGCATGATCGAGATCGTGCGTCTTTACCGCAACGCGCGCCGACAGTTGGCCCAGGCGTTCCTTCTTTCGGTGGTAGCCCAGTCGTTGATGCTGGTCGCCCTTGTCCTGGTGGCCCAGTCCCTGGATCTCGGTCCGCTCGCCTCCCTGGATTATGTCTTTGCCACGCCCTGGGCCTGGATCGCCAATTTTCTCCCCCTGACCCCCGGTGGCATCGGGGTGGGCGAGGCGACTTTCGATCAGGTGTGCCGCTGGATCGAATCCTCCCCCTCCGGGGCCCCTTACGGCACCATCTTTCTGATGTATCGCATGCTCACCATGCTCGGGAGCTTTCCCGGTTTGATTCTGTTCTTTTTCGCCCGCCAGGAGGTGCGGGATGCCATGCATCCGCGTGATCCCCTGGATGCCTCCGGGTAGGGGTCACCGCCCCCGGTCGCGACGCCGCGACGCCTCCTGAATCACCCCTTCCATCCGATCGAGCATGGTCTCCGTGGAGCAGCGCGCACGCGCCACTTCAAGGGCCGCCATGCCCAGCGCCCGTCCCCCGGACGGATTCTCCAGAACTCTCCCCATGGACGCGCTCAAGGCCGGTACATCCCCAGGAGTCACCAGAACGCCGTTCACCCCGGATTCGATCATCTCCGGAATGCCGCCAATCGGTGTCGAAACAATGGGCAAGGCGGTGGCCATGGCCTGGATCAATGCCTGGGGCACCCCTTCGTTGGCCAGTGACGGCAGCACGAAGAGATCCAGGGCGCGCAACCAGAGGGGTACGTTCTCCTGACGTCCGGTCATGCGCACCCGCTCGGGGGAGAGCCCCAGGGCGGCGATGCGTTGTTTCAGAAAATCCTCCCGCGGACCATCGCCGACGATCACCAGCAGGGCTCGGGGATGGTTGAGTCGCGCGAAGGCGTCGATCAGATCGTGATGTCCCTTCCAGCTGCGCAGGGTGGCGACGATGCCGATGATCGGGATCTCTGCCGGCAGTCCGAGGGTGACACGGGCCGCCTGTCGATCTCCGGGGGAGAACCGTTCCAGATCGATGCCGGTGGGAATCGAGTGGACCTGATCCGCCGGGATGCCGTTGACCCGGATCAGCCGTTCGCGGATTCCTTCGCCGGTGGTGACCACCTGGAGGCTGGCCGTGCCGTAGAGCCAGCGGTTGGCCGGATTGACCGGCACCGGGGCCGAGATGTGACGCAGGCGGATCAGTGCGGGTCGATTGGCCAGGAAACGGGTTGCCAGGGCGGTCAGCCACGAGTCGGTGGAGCTGTGGGTGATGATCACGTCGGGTTGCAGGGTCTGGATCCGCTCGCGCAACGTGATGAGACCGGGGAGATTTTTTTTGGCGATGGGCACGGCCTCGACCGGCAGGCCCCGTTTTTGGGCCTCCTGGAAGATGGTCGCCTCCCGAGGGGTGAGCAGGCGAAGATCCAGGCCACGCTTCATCATGCCGAGGGATTCGGTGAGGATGCGCAGCTCCTGTCCGCCCCAGCCGAGGGAGGATTCGGTATGTAGAATCTTGAGAGGGGTGTTCATGGACCTTCTTCCAAGGGGTGATGGATCCGCGTGGACGGGCAGGGTGGGGTTGGAGGATGGGGCGGGCCGCATCGTAACCGTCGGCGTTCGATCTTGCCGCCGCGCCGGGGAGGGGTCAAGTTTAAAAGTTACGGTAACTTCTTCATCAAGAAATATGGTTAACTGTATATTTGTATAAATATATATTTGATTTAACAGATATTTGGACGTTTCCGACTCAGGTCATTCGTGTCATCGCTTCGTCCGACAGGATCCGGTATGACCTGTCGTCCAGTCAAACCGATTCGTGTCTTGGGGATGGCATGCACGCGCAACCTGTAAGAGTCTGTTTGGTGATGCCGCCACCCGCCGTCGTAACAGCGCTTTCCGACGACGAACGAACACCTACGCCAAAACGAAGGATGGGCTGCAAAGGACACTGGATGCCCATTTAATCATCCATAACTTTGTTGGTCATCATTGGACGACTGGTAAGGTGCCTGCTGTCAACTTGGGGATTCGGAAGGCCCCACTCTCGGTGGAAACGATCTTGCGGATGAGGAAGGTCGCTTGATTGTGATGGGGAATCGGCAAGAGGAACCGGTCCAATTGGTTCCATGGTGGTATTTGTGAACAGTCGGAGCCCAGTGCCATTTTTCGGGCAGAGCATAAAATACGGTTGACTGTATATCTGTTTTGATGCATATTAGGATTCAAAGATATGTTGAGCCCGGAGTTGCGCCATCCCGGTGATCTCCCGATGGTCGGGAGATCACTACGACACGCGCGCTCGGTTGGGATGGGATGAACCATGTTGGAACTCTTCTCCACATTCGCGGACCGGTTGGTCTTCTCTTGGCTGGGACTGGCGTCGGACTCCAAACTGGGCCAATCCGTCCACTTTTTCGTGGAGGACACGACCAAGATCTTCTTTTTGCTGGTCGCGGTAGTGTTCATCATGGGACTGTTCCGCACCTGGCTCGCGCCGGAGAAGGTGCGAGGCTATATCACCGGTAAATCCCATGGCGTGGGGTATCTGTTGGCCGTGATGCTGGGGGCGATCACCCCGTTCTGTTCCTGCTCTTCGGTCCCTCTGTTCATCGGTTTTCTCGAGGGCGGTATTCCCCTCGGGGTGACCATGGCCTTTCTGATCACCTCGCCGCTGGTCAACGAGGTGGCGGTGGTTATCCTGGCCTCGATCATGGGCTGGAAAATGGCCATCGTGTATGTGGTCACCGGCATGGGGGTGGGAATCCTCGGCGGTCTGCTCATCGATCGGTTCCGCCTGGAGCGATGGGTCGAGGGGTACGTCTGGTCGATCCGTATGGGGGCGGTCGCCATGGGCGAGGTGGATGACTCCCTGATGGGGCGCATTCGCTATGCCGCCGGTGAGGTTGACACCATCGTCCGGCGTATCTGGGTCTATGTCCTGGTGGGAATCGGAGTAGGTTCGGCTCTGCACGGGTATGTGCCGCGCGAGATTTTTCTGGAGTACGCCGCGCCGGACAACCCCCTGGCCGTGCCCACCGCCGTGCTGATGGGACTGCCGCTCTATTCCAATGCCACCGGCATCATCCCGGTCGCCGAAGCCTTGCTCGACAAGGGGGTGCCGATCGGTACCGTAATCGCCTTCATGATGAGCATCGTGGGGATCTCGGTGCCGGAGTTCGTCATGCTGCGCAAGGTTCTCAAGCCGCAAATGCTGTTTTTCTTCGGAATTTTTCTGGCGATGGCCTTCACCGTCGTCGGCTATCTGCTCAACGAGCTGTTTGCCTGAAACAAAGGGAGAGTGGACGTGAAATCCTTCAAGGTGCTGGGACCTGGATGCAAAAACTGTCTGAACACCGCCCAGTTGATCGAAACCCGAGCCTCGGCGTTGGGCGTGGCGATCGAGTTGGAGAAGATCACTGACATGGCCGCTATTCTCGGCTTTGGGGTGATGTCCACCCCGGGCGTGGTGCTGGATGGCAAGGTGATTCACGTCGGGAGTGTTCCCGGCGCCTCGCAAGTGGATCAATGGTTGCTTTAATCATATAATCCTGATTGTCCCAGAGGAGATTGCATGGCCATGTCCCGCTTGAACGTGCTTTTTTTATGTACCCATAATTCCGCGCGCAGCATCCTGGCCGAGGCGCTGCTCAACCATCACGCCGGAGGTCGGGTCGGTGCGTTCAGCGCCGGCAGCCATCCGAGTGGCCAGGTCCATCCCCTGGCTTTGCGCGTCCTGGCGGAACGGGGAATCTCCGTGGAGGGGGCGCGGAGCAAGGTTTGGGATGCGTTCGCCCTGCCCGAGGCCCCGCGCATGTCGGTGGTGATCACGGTGTGCGATGGCGCCGCAGGCGAGATGTGCCCCATCTGGCCAGGGGCGCCGCTCAAGGCCCACTGGGGGATGGAGGAGCCGGGCCGCATGGCCGAGGGTTTGGATGATCATGCGGCCCTGGGGGTGTTTCGCACCACCTTGGAGCGGTTGGAACGGCGGGTACAGGCCTTTCTGGGGTTGTCCCTGGAAACGCTGGATCCCGACGCGTTGAAACGGGAGTTGGATCGCATCGGTGGCATGGATTGAGTTGGCGGTGGTGAGATGTCCGTCACCGGATTGACAAGGAGAGGGTCGTCATGAGTCGGCAATGCACGGTAACAGTTGAAAAAGAGAATGGGGCTTCCCTGGGGTTTTTCGAGCGGCATCTGTCGATCTGGGTGTCGCTCTGCATCGGGGTCGGGATTCTCCTCGGACATGCCCTGCCCGCGCCGTTCCAGGCCATCGGCACCATGGAGATCGCCCGCGTCAACCTGCCGGTGGCCCTGCTCATCTGGCTGATGATCATTCCCATGCTGCTCAAGATCGACTTCGGGGCGATTTCCGAGGTGCGCGCCCACTGGAAGGGGATCGGGATCACCCTGTTCATCAACTGGTGCGTCAAACCCTTCTCCATGGCGGTGCTGGGATGGTTGTTCGTGCGGCATCTGTTCCACGCCTGGTTGCCGGTGGCGCAGATCGACTCCTACATCGCCGGATTGATCATCCTGGCGGCGGCACCCTGTACCGCCATGGTGTTCGTCTGGAGTCAACTCTCGGACGGGGAACCTCACTTCACCCTCACCCAGGTGGCCTTGAACGATTTGATCATGATCGTGGCCTTTGCGCCGATCGTCGCGTTTTTGTTGGGGCTCTCAGACATCGTGGTGCCTTGGGAGACCTTGCTGATCTCGGTGGCGCTGTTCATCGTGGTGCCGGTGGTGGTGGCTCAGTGGTGGCGCAAGCGGCTTCTGGCCAGCGGTGGGTCGGCGGCCCTGGAGGCGGTGCTCGTCCGCCTGCATCCCGTCTCCCTGGGTGCGCTGCTGGCCACCCTGGTGCTGCTGTTCGGGTTTCAGGGGGAGCAGATCCTCCGTCAACCGGTGGTGATCCTTCTCCTGGCCGTGCCGATTCTGATTCAGGTCTACTTCAACGCCGGACTGGCCTATCTGCTCTCCCGGAAGTTGCGGGTGGACCACTGCGTGGCGGCTCCGGCTGCACTGATCGGCGCGAGCAATTTTTTTGAGTTGGCCGTTGCCACGGCCATTGGACTGTTCGGCTTTGAGTCCGGCGCGGCCTTGGCCACGGTGGTTGGCGTGTTGGTGGAGGTTCCGGTCATGTTGTCCGTGGTGCGCATCACCCAGCGCACCCGTGAATGGTATCATTCTTGATCATCACTCGAAAATGAATTGGAGATAATGAAAATGACGATCCGCGTGGGCATCAACGGGTTTGGTCGGATGGGACGTCTGGGACTGCGGGCGGCCTGGGGACGACTGCCGGAGCTGGAGTTCGTGCATGTCAATGAGATTCTCGGGGATGCCACCTGCGCCGCGCATCTGCTGAAATACGATTCGGTGCATGGTCGCTGGGATCGTGAGGTCTCCTCGGACGGTTCCGGAATCGTGGTGGATGGCCAGCGCATGAGCTTTTCCAACGCGCCTGCCAACGGTGGCGTGGATTGGAAGGGGCTCGGGGTGGATCTGGTGCTGGAGTGTACGGGCAAGTTCAAGACCATGCCGGCCTTGCAACCCTATTTCGAAGGCGGGGTCAGGAAGGTGGTGGTGGCCTGTCCGGTCAAGGATGCCCAGGCCTTCAACGTGGTGGTGGGGGTGAACGACCACCTGTACGATCCGATCAGGCACGATGTGGTCACCGCCGCATCCTGCACCACCAACTGTCTGGCCCCGGTGGTCAAGGTGATCCTGGAGAAGATCGGCATCGTGCGCGGCTCCATGACCACCATCCACAACATCACCAACACCCAGACCATCATCGATCTCGGCCACAAGGATTTGCGCCGCGCGCGGGCCAATTCGCTCTCGCTGATCCCCACCACCACCGGTTCGGCCAAGGCGATCACCCAGATTTTTCCGGAGCTGACCGGCAAGCTCAACGGTACGGCGGTGCGGGTGCCGTTGCTCAACGCCTCCATCACCGACATGGTGTTCGAGGTGCCCCGGCCCACCACTGTCGAGGAGATCAACGGTTTTCTCAAGGAGGCGGCGCAGGGTCCGTTGCGGGGGATTCTCGGCTACGAGGAGTTGCCTCTGGTCTCCATCGACTACAACAACGATACCCGCTCCTCGATTGTCGATGCCCTCTCCACGATGGTGATCGACGGCACCCACGTCAAGATCCTCTCCTGGTACGACAACGAGGTGGGTTATGCCAACCGCATGGTGGAGTTGGCCGCTCAGGTGGCTCGTTCCATGTAGGACGGTTGCATGCCGATCGGTTGCATCGGTTCGGGGAAGGGGGACGGGCCTCCCTTGCCCACATTCCCACCTTGGAACGCCTGGCAGGGTGGCCCACGGTCGGGGGCTTCCCTATCAGGCACGTTCAAGCAGGAGAAAAATATGTCCACCGAAACCGAGAATGGCGGCACACTGGGGTTCCGGCTCTATATCGTGATCACCCTGGCGTATTGGGCTTTCACCCTGACCGATGGGGCGATCCACATGCTGGTGGTGCTCCATTTCAACGGTTTGGGTTATACGCCCATGGCCATCGCCTTTTTGTTTCTCTTTTATGAGGTCTTCGGCATCATCACCAACGGCGTGGGCGGGTGGATCGCCAGTCGCATCGGACTGAACCGCACCATGGTGATCGGTGGGTTCATGCAGGTGTTCGCGTTGGGCATGCTGGCCATGGATCCGTCGTGGTTGACGGTGGCCTACGTGATGACCGCCATGGCCATCTCGGGAGTCGCCAAGGATCTCAACAAGATGAGCGCCAAGGCCGGGGTCAGGCTGGTCACGCCGAAGGGGGCGGACTCCGAATCGCGGTTGTTCAAGTGGGCGGCGGTGCTCACCGGTTCGAAGAACACGTTGAAGGGCGCGGGCTTTTTTCTGGGTGCGTTGTTGTTGCAGTTGCTCGGGTTTCAGCACACCCTGATGGCCATGTCGGCTATTTTGTTGGTGGTCTATCTGCTCACCTGGTGGGCGTTGCCCGGCAGCATGGGGGTCACCAAGGTCAAAGCCAAGATTTCTCAGATTTTTTCCAACACCCGGGAGATCAATCTGCTCTCTGCCGCCCGTTTTTTTCTGTTCGGTTCACGGGATGTGTGGTTCGTGGTGGGGTTGCCGGTCTTTTTGCAGTCGGTGGTGGGTTGGAGCCATGTGTCTGTCGGCAGTTTTCTGGCGATGTGGGTGGTTTGTTACGGATTTGTCCAGGCCGGAGCGCCGTTGTTGTTGCGGGGCAGGTGGCATCCCACCGGGACCACGGCGCGCACTGTCGCTTTTTTGTTGGCCGCCTCTCCGGCGGGCATCGCCCTGGCCTTGCTCCAGGGGTATGACCCGGCCTTGGCGTTGATCGTCGGTCTGGGGGTGTTCGGGGTTTTGTTCGCGATCAACTCCTCGGTCCATTCGTATTTGATCTTGTCGTATTCGGACAACGACAAGGTGGCGATGAATGTGGGATTTTATTACAGCGCCAATGCGGCGGGACGTTTGACCGGAACGTTGTTGTCGGGTTGGGCGTTCCAGAATGATGGGTTGACGGGATGTTTGTGGTGGTCCACCGGGTTTGTGTTGGGCGCGGCGTTGCTGTCGATGCTGTTGCCGGGAGAGCGGAAGTCGGCGGAAGGGTGACATCAAAGGAAGGTCAAAACGGCTCGGGTCCAGGGGGATGATCCTCCTGGACCCTTGATAATAGAACTACGCATCCCGTGATGGGTGCGGTTTAGCCTTACGCGCGCGTTTCACGATAGCCCTTTTTTCGGGCCTTTTGCGAAAAAAGGGCACAAGCGCGCGGAGCAATCGATGCACGGGCTTGTTTTGAATGTTCCTGCCAATCGATCCGAATGCCTTTGCCAGGTCAGACAATGCCTTGACGTTACGGCATCATCACCAGTCTGAACCCCACATGCACGTCCGGGTGGGTGGGGTCGATGCCGGTGCGGTTGGCGGTTCGGGCGTAGTCGGGCCAGACCGCCCAACTGCCTCCTCGGGCGGTGCGGAAGAACCCTTGCGCCGGTCCCTTAGGATCATCCTTGGGTGAGCTGGCGTAGTAGCTCGGGGAGTACCAGTCTGCCACCCACTCCCAGACGTTGCCGATCATGTCGTACAGACCAAAGCCGTTCGGCATGAACATCCCCACCGGCGCGGTCTCCGCAAAGCCGTCCTCGCAGGGGAAGACGTTCCACTTCGGCCAGGCTTTCTTGGCGGTGGCATCCCCCACATTGGCATGACGGCAGCCGTCGCCAGGAGGTTCCCCCCAGGGAAAGGCGCTCTTGGAACCGGCCCGTGCCGCATACTCCCATTCGGCTTCGGTGGGCAGACGGAAATGGACCCCGCCGCGACCCGACATCCATCCCGCGAAGCGGTTGGCCTGATCCCAGGTGACATTCACCACCGGTTGCAGATCGCCATTCAGGTCATGCCCGTCATAGGCGCCGCTCACATGTTTTTCATCGAAACGATGATAGTGGCCGTTGGTCACTTCGGTGCGGCTCATCCAGAAACTCTGTACGCACACTTCATGAACCGGTTTCTCATCCAGGTCGTTACCGTCACTGCCCATCTGGAAACAACCACCCGGAATTTCGACAAACTCCAACCCGGTCACCGGCTCGGCCTGCACCCGCCACTGGCCGTTCACCTCCCCCTTCTTCGACACCTTGGGGGTGGCCTCGGGAATTTTGGGCTCTTGCTGGGGCGTTTTTCTCGACGGATCGGACCCGTCCGGGCTGCTGGTCACGGGCCTGTCCGGGCCCGGTGTGGGCGGGGAGATCGCCGGGGCGGCTCCATCCGGTTTTGATGTGTCAGCCGGTTTATGTGTTTCACCGGTTTGCGCCAGGTCGGTGGCGGGTTTGTCGAGTGGGGGAAGGGGTTCGGTGATCCATGTCGCGTCCGGGCCCGGCAGAGGCAGGGGCGGTGGGGCGGGACGCTTGCCGCTCTCGGGAGTCTCGCCGGATTGGGCTTTCTTCTCCGGTTTGGCGAGATCCTCCTTGCCGGTATCCGCCATGGACTCGGGTTCTGCCTTGGGTTTCGAGGGTTTGGCGGGCGGATTCTTGGGCGTGGATTCGGCCTTGGCGCGGCTTTTGTCGCTGGCCGCGATCCGGTCGATCATGGCCTGGATCCGTTTGGCCTTTTCGCTGCGTTGGCGGGCCAGATTGGGATTGCCCTCGGTTTCCGCCTCTTTTGACAGTTCCTGGAACGAGGAGACGATCTTTTTCAACCCTTCGCGACCTGCCGGATTCTCTGGATCGATGGCAATGATTTTCTGGTATTTTTCCAGGGCATTCATCCCAACGGGTTGCGTGAACCTGTGACCGCGCAGATCCTTTTCGGCGCTGGCCGCCAGGGCGCGGATGGTCTCCTTGGGATCGGCGGCGTTGGCGTCACCCCACATGAGCGGGGTTGCGAGCGTGAGCAGGGACAAAATCGAACCGGTCGATCGGGGCAGGGATGAATTCATGGGAAGTTTCCGCGCATCGCATTGAAAGACGATTGAAATTCTTTTATTTTATGACCGGTTGAAACCGTTTTGCAAGGATTGCCGCATCCCTATCCCAAACCTTGAGCAAGGATGACGACGTGGCTACATGGCGCAAGCGATTCACCGCCTGGTTGATCCGGCGGCGGGCCCCTGTTCATGGGGCAGAGATCCTCTCCACGACCACCGGCGGCTGGCTGGCCCTCGCCAACCACGATCACCGCCTGGACTGGCTCCTCATGGCGCCATTCCTGCCCGATGGCTGCCGGCTCGCCCTTCATCCCGGCGAAATGCCGCCGGCCTGGCTGCGCGCCTGGTGCCATTGGCTGGTCTTCATTCCTCTCGACCCTCTGGAGCCCGAACAGCTCAAGCCCCTGGCGCGACACCTGAAGGAAGGGGGCAGGGTGGCGCTCTTTCCCACCGGCGGCGGCTTCGGCGATGGCGCGGTGGGACGGATCCATGCCGGTCTGGCCCGTCTGCCGGAGTTGGCCGGCGTGCCGGTGATCGGCCTGTGGATCGATTACACCGCCTGGTGGCGCGTGAAAGGGTATCACCCTTCCCCAAACCTGACCATCCTGCCGCCGCGTCATCTCGATCCCGGTCACGGCTCGGATCGCACTCGCGCCGCCGAGTTGGCCCTGTCAACCCTTTTGGAAGATGCGGCCCTCAACGCTCGTGGTCACCCGGCCACCCCCTGGCTGGGTCTGGTCCACATGGCCGAGACGTTGGGGCGCGCCTTTCCCATTCTCGCCGACTCCACCGGCGCGCGCTTCGACTACGGCGGCGTGCTGTTTCGCGCCAGGCTGCTCGGTCGTCTGCTGGCCGAGTGGACACAACCCGGCGAACGGGTCGGGGTGCTGCTTCCCACCTCCGCCGGATCCCTGGTGGTGCTCTTCGCCCTGTTCGCCATCGGTCGCGTGCCGGGCCTGATCAACTTCACCGTCGGACCCGGTGCCGTCCGTTCCGCCTGTCGCACCGCCCACATCCGTCTCGTGCTCACCTCCCGGCGCTTCGTGGACAAGGCCAATCTCGCCCCCCTCGTCGCGGAGTTGGCCAACGAAACCACGGTACGCCACCTTGAGGATCTGGCCGGTGCGGCCCGTCGTCCCTGGAACCTGCTCCGCGCCTGGCTGGCCTCTTTCAGCCGTTCAGGCCCCTCGGTTCACCCCCATGACGAAGCGGTGATCCTGTTTACCTCCGGCACCGAAGGCGAACCCAAGGGGGTGGCCCTCTCCCACGCCGCGCTCATGGCCAACATCCGCCAGGTCCAGGTTCGGGTCGGGCTGCTCTCCGCTCCCGGCCAAGACCTGATGCTCGACGTTCTGCCGCTTTTCCACGCCTTCGGCCTCACCGTCGCCGGACTGGCCCCGCTGCTGTCCGGTTTCAAGCTCCATATGCACCCCTCGCCCCTCGACTACCGCGCCATCGCCGAAATGGCCCAACGCCTGCGGCCTACCCTCCTGGTCGGTACGGATACGTTTCTGGCCGGTTACGGACGGGTGGCACACCCCGGTGATTTTCAATCCTTGCGCCGGGTCTTCGCCGGGGGCGAACCTCTGCGCGAACGGACCCGTCACCTGTGGCTGGAGAAATTCGGTGTGCCGGTCTATCAGGGGTACGGCACCACCGAATGCGCTCCGGCCATCGCGGTCGATACCCCGTTTTTGAAAGGGGATTCGGGTTGCGTGGGTCTGCCGCTGCCCGGCGTTTCGATCATGCTCGAACCGGTTGCCGGGGTCCGCGAGGGCGGACGGTTGCTGGTGAGCGGTCCCAACCTCATGCTCGGCTATATCCCGTCGCGCGGGGATGGAAGGGTGGTGCCGGTTCATGCTTCCGGACCGGGCGCCGGGTGGCACGATGTGGGCGACGTGGTGACCGTGGATGCGCATGGCTTCATCCGGATCGTGGGACGGTTGAAACGGTTTGCCAAGATCGGTGGGGAGATGGTCTCGCTGGCGGCGGTGGAGTCCCTGGCCGAGGCCGCCTGGCCCGACCATCGCCATGCCGCCGTGAGCCTCTCCGACTCCCGCAAGGGGGAACGGATCGTCCTGGCCACCGAGTACCCGACTCCGGATCGCGACACCCTGATCGCGGTGGCCAAACGGGAAGGGATGTCCGCGCTGTTCGTGCCGGGTCGCATCGAGCACATGGAGACCATTCCCCAGCTCGGGCCGGGCAAGATGGATTATCAAACCGTGATCCGGTTTATGGAAACCGGTTTATGATGTGATGGGAAAAGAGTGGTTTCGACAGGGACGGATCAGGCGTTTGCGGCGGTTTCCGCCTTCCAGGCGTGCAGCCCGGACTGAATCTGGTTGCGCCCCGAGAGCTTGGCCATGTACAGCAACTGGTCCGCCGCGGCCAGGATCTCCTCGGGCTCGTGTCCGTGTTTGGGTGTCACCGAGATCACCCCCATGCTTAGGGTCACGATGTCGGCCACATCCGATTGGGGATGAGGAATGGCCAACGCGGCCACCGCCTGTTTGATCTTCTCGGCGGTATGCACCGCCCCTTGCAAGGGGGTCTCCGGCAGGATGCAGGCGAACTCCTCTCCGCCGTAACGGGCCACCAGATCGGTCTTGCGCTCCAACGCCCGTGACAAGGCTCCGGCGATCTGGCGCAGACAGACATCTCCGGCCTGATGGCCTTGAACGTCGTTGAACTTTTTGAAAAAATCCACGTCGATCAACATCGCCGAGAGCCTGGATTCGTGACGCAGACCCCGATGCCACTCCTGGCGCAGGAATTCGTCCAGACTGCGGCGGTTGGGGATGCCGGTCAGACCATCCAGGGAGGCCAGACGTCGCAGCAGGTCGCTCTGGCGTTTCAGATCGATGTGGGTCTTGACCCGGGCGCGCAACAAAAAGGGCTTGACCGGCTTGGTGATGTAGTCCACGCCGCCCGCCTCGAATCCGATCGCCTCGAACTGCTCCTCGCCCATGGCGGTGACGAAGATCACCGGAATGTCCCGTGTCGAGGCGCGGCTCTTCAACCGCCGGCACACCTCGTAGCCGTCCATGCTCGGCATGATCACATCCAACAGGATCAGATCCGGTCCTTTCATCTCGGCCAGATTCATCGCCTTGGATGGGTCGGTGGTGAACAGCACCCGGTGATCCGGTTGCAGAAGCTTGGCCAGCACCTCGATGTTGGTCGCCTCGTCGTCCACCACGAGCACCGTGGGTTGTACGTTCTCTCTCGCCATGCCTCGTATCCCTCAGAGGCTGAATGGCCCATGCCAAACAGCCGACGCGGGCCATTCATGGCCCGCCAAATTGCGCCGCAATTTGAGAAACACGAAGCGATTTTTTCGATTCGTGCCGGTTTGGTGATGCCATGAATGGAATCACCAAACAGCCTCTCAAAGATCCGTCGGAACCGGTGATGCCCACCGATACCCGTATCCGCTCCTCATCCCTGTTCGGCCCATGCCGCCATTTCATCGGCCACCTCTCTGGCCGCTTCCTCGAACTCCAGCATCTCCAGATGCCGTTGGATGCGATCCAGACGACCGGTGTCCGCCCGACCTCTCAAACGAGGGACGAGCCTGCCAAACAATTCACGGGCCTCGAAATCCCCATCGATCAGAAGGTCCAACAAACGTTCCATCTCGCCGGGCGGGAGGGTGGATGGCTCCAGGGGTTCGATCATCGAAGCCGGGATTGGTTCCATGTCGGCCTGCCGGTCGATCGCCGCGATCAGGGTGGAAACTTCTCCGCGCAACCCTTCCAGTTGATGCCGGGCACCGTCCAGATCCCCCTCCTTGACCAACGCCTCCAGCCGCGCGGCCTGCTCCGCGATCCGGTTGGCCGAAAGATTGCCCGCCACCCCTTTCATGCCATGGGTCAACGCCCGCGCCGTCTCCGCGTCGCCATCCGCGAGCGCTTCGGCGATTCGTTCCACCGTGTTTCGATGGGCGGTGATGAACTGACGGGTCAGGCGCATGAACAGATCGACATCCCCATCCAACCGCTCCATGGCCGCGTGGATATCGATCCCCTCGATCTCGGGAAGAGGCATCTCGGCAACGATCCCCGCCGCATTCGTCGGCAACCGCTCCGGAGGCGCCGCTTCTGGTCCCCGTGCCTCCGTGGCCGGCGTCGTCCCCGGGTCCGGGATCAGTCCACCCAACACCGCGAACAGATGCGCGACCACCACCGGTTTGGTCAGGTAGTCGTTCATGCCGATCGCCAGACATTGATCCTTCTCGCTTTTTAACGCATTGGCCGTCATGGCGACGATCGGCAGTCGCCCGGCGTCCAGGCGAAGCCGCAAGCGGCGCGTCGCCTCGTAGCCATCCATCACCGGCATTTGCAGATCCATGAGCACCAGATCGTAGCGATCCGGATCCGCGAAAACCCGTTCGAGCGCCTCTTTTCCGTTGAGGGCATGCTCCGAGGCGATGCCGGCCTTGGCCAGAATCCCCTCCGCCACCTGCCAGTTGATTTCGTGATCCTCGACCACCAGAATGCGCTTGCCTTTCAGATGGGCGGGAATGCGCTCCTGGCTTTTGACCGGGCCGGACATCTGGGCCACCATCCCGCGCCCGAGCGCCTCCTGGATGGTGTTGAGCAGCGTGGAGGGGGTGACCGGTTTGAGCACGAAACCGTTGATGCCCACATCCTTGGCCTCGCGCATCACCTCCTGACGCCCGTGCGCGGTCACCATGATCACCAGTGAGGAGTTGTTGGCCGCGATTTCGCGAATGTGACGCGCGGTTTCGATCCCATCCATGTCCGGCATCTGCCAGTCGAGCAGCACCAGATCATAGGGCCGTTCCCAGGAATCGACGGCCCGACGCATCTCCTCCAGGGCATCTTCGCCGGAGGCGACCGCCTGAACCGTGCAATCCAGACCACGCACCATCTCGCTTAAGATCAACCGTGAGCTGTCGTTGTCGTCCACCACCAGCACCCGCAGAATACCCGAATGGTGGCCGGCAAGCGAGATTTGTACCGGTTCTTGAGGGAATTGTCGGGCCATGGGGACCGTGAAGGCGAATTCGCTCCCCTCTCCAGGCGCGCTGATCACCGTGAACGAACCGTTCATCTGATCGACCAGACTCTTGCAGATCGCCAGTCCCAACCCTGTGCCGCCGTAATGGCGCGTGGTCGAGGAGTCGGCCTGCACGAACGGCTGGAACAGGCCGGTGATCTGCTCCTCGGTCAGACCGATGCCGCTGTCCTTGACCGAAAAACGCAGACGGGCCGTCTCGTCGCTCACCTCCTGCGCCTCGACCCGGAAGACGATCTCCCCGGCCTGGGTGAACTTGACCGCGTTGGTGCCGAGGTTGATCAGGATCTGCTCCAAACGCAGCGCGTCGCCGATCAGGGAGCGGGGCAGATCCGGCGGGATCGAGAAGAGAATCTCCAACCCTTTCTCCTCGGCGCGCATCGACACCATGCTGGCCACCTTCTCCATCACCTCGCCGAGCTGGAAGGGGTGGAGTTCCAGTTCCATGCGTCCGGCCTCGATCTTGGAGAAGTCCAGAATGTCGTTGATGATCCCCAGCAGGGTTTCTGCCGCGTACTGGATCTTGCGCATGCGCGATTGCTGACCCGGCGTGAGCGGCGTTTGCGACAGCAGATAGCCAAGGCCGATGATGGTGTTCATCGGGGTGCGGATTTCATGGCTCATGTTGGCCAGAAAGAGGCTCTTGGCCCGATTGGCCGCCTCGGCGCTCTCCTTGGCCGCCAACAGGGCCGCCTCGGTTTGTTTGCGTTCGGTGATGTCGCGGATCACCGCCGAAAAATACCGGGTTCCATCGGCATGTGTCCAGGAGTTGATCGACATTTCCAGCGGGAACTCCTGGCCATCCTTGCGCCGTCCGCTCATCTCCGTGGTCAGCCCGAGCATCGGGGCATGTCCGGTCTGGAGGAACCGCTCGAAACCCACCCGATGGGCTTCGGCATGGCGATCCGGAATCAGGGGGCGCAGGGTCTGCCCCAGGATCTCCTCCTTGGAATACCCGAACAGCGCCTCGGCACCCTTGTTCCAGAAGATGATCTTCTGCGCGCAATCCACGGCGATGATCGCATCGCGAATCGACAGGGTGACCGAACGGAACCGCTCCTCGCTGGATTGGAGACGCGCCATGGTCTGTTCGTGGCGGATCATCTCCTGACGCATCTTGAGGTTGCTCGATTCGGCCTGGGCGATGGCGTCGTTGAGCGAGGTGAGCATTTGTTTGCGTTCGGAGATGTCGCGCAGAAAGGCGGTGAAGAAGGTGAACTGTTCGCCGGGGATCACCGTGATGGCGATCTCCGTGGGAATGCGCATCCCCCTGGCGTTGATGGCGTGGATTTCGATGTGCTGGTTGATGACCCTCTGTTCCCCGGTGGACAGATAACGGACCATGCCCTGGCGGTGGGATTCGCGCAATTCCGGGGGAATGATGGTTTCGGCGATGTCGTGACCCAGCACATCCTGCTTGCGAAAGCCGAAGATCCGTTCGGCGGCCTTGTTGAATTCGAGGATTCGACCCTGGGTGTCGATGGAGATGATGGCATCGAGGGCCGTGTCGAGGATGGCGCGGTTGCGCTCCTCGCCGTGCCGCAGTTCGGCGGTGGCCTTGCGCAGGTTGCCCTCGATCCGCGACAGCAGATGGCGGAACACCCAGGCCAGAAACAGGGCGCTCAAGGTGATGCCGAGGATGACCCGGTTTTTGTGGGCATTGGTGATCTTGTCCAGGATCTGATCCTCGTGGATCACCAGCAGTCGGGCCACGTCCCGCTCCCGGATGTCACGGAGCGGCAGGGTGAAGTGATGCAGATGATTCACCCCCTCGGTGTCGGTCAGAACGGTCTCCAGCAGGCCGCCTTTCCATTGGTTGGCGCGCACCTGTCTGGCCATCTCCGGCGGGAGGGCGTGTTGGGTGCCCATCGAACGGACCACATCCGGAAAGTGATCCCACTCCTCGGCGGCGGTCGGATGATCGGTGCGCTCCTTCCAGGTGTTCATGTCAAGATGTGTTTTGTTCAGGAATAAATGCAGATCCGCATGCAGGCTCTTGCGCAGGGTGGGGAGCATGCCGGCCAGATCCTTGCCCATCTCCAACAGCCCGATCAACTCCCCATCGACCTTCCAGGGCAGCACCACCCGCAGACTCAACTCCCCGTTCAGCCCGATCTCCAGACCGTGGGCGGTTTGCAGGGATTCGATGGCCAGACGGGTGGAGAGTCGCTGGATGCGATCCCCGTGCAGGGTGGGGTTGTGGACGCGCAGGATGTTGGTGCCGGCGTCGTCGTGGAAATAGAGATGGGAGATCGCCTGTTCGCGCTGCCAGTGTTGCAGCATGGGCAGGCTCTTGCGCAGCAGGGCATCGCGCTGACGGGCGCGAAAGAGCGCCTGGATTTCCGGATCGTGGGTGAGACCGAGCAGTTGACCTTCCATGGCGCGGCGGCTCTCTTCGAGCATCAGGCGCAGGGAGGACTCGACCTCCTGGTGGAAGCGGTTGTTCAACCCCTGCTCCTGTTCGGCGAGCATCCAGTTCAGGGAGAGCAGGAACAGCCCCAACAGCGACCCGTAGGCCAACAGAAACGACGCGATGATCGGCTTCTGGATTCGCCAGATGCTGTTGTCTAGAGGTGATGCCATGTCCTGGGATTCCGGTGCGCGGCTGGTGGATTGAATGGAGTGATGGGCTGCCTTGCAATGCCCCAACATTATATGATGACAAATTGATCTGGTTTTGGCCAGAGGGGGTTACAATGTGATACATCCGATATGAACGGGCTGTTACGGATTGTTGCCATGGCCTGGACTCGACTTTGGCCATTTCATGCTGTGGCGGTCAATTGATACATCAAGGCCCCCCCATACCTCTACAGGTCCATTGTACGCAGTCAGTCTGCGGAATTGAGTTGCCATGGAACTCCCGAAGGGATGTCCATGGTACGGGGGGTGAGGGGGTTCTCCCCCCCATCATGCAAGTTACAGCATGACGAAGCGATCCACGAAGGCTAAGCAGAATTTTGGCTCCCTGCAATCCAGACCATTTGGCGTGACTCAGGACGTGGTGATACTTCTCGAATCTCTTTTCGTGGGAGCGCCCCATGTCCGCAAGATCGACACCACCGTCCGAGGCTCCTGGCACAAAATCGCTCCTGTCACCATCAAACGTACAGGGCACCAGACTGGAGCGGAAGACAGCTCGGAAAACGGCAGCAAAACGAGTAAACTGCTCATTGGCAAGGATGGTATCTGAAATTTCTCCCGATTTTTTGATTGAGTTTCGATAATCAGTATACCAGAGTCATCTTTGCCTTTCACCTGCTGAATGAAATGGCCAAGGTCGAGGAATGGTTATCAATCAAAAAGGCATTTCCACAGGCGTGATGGGCATGGAAAGCAGCGCGTTTCCCATCAAGGTGCGGGGCAGGGAGTCGTGGTGTTGCTTTTGACTTTGCCTTTGACTTTTTACCCGAAGGGCATCATGTTTGCATGGACAGATCATGGATGGACGATGCACCTTGCCGTGCCTTTCTTATCAGGTATTTGCAGGCGCAACCCCAACCCAGTACTTGGTTGAACGGTTATTATGAGGCTCCCGCGAGGAGCGCGCCCTGGTCTGGGGAAGACAGTGATCGTTCCCATTCTGAGCGTGATAACGGAATTTTCGTCACATTCGCAAAGCATGTCCCTTTCCTAATCAGAAATCGGAACAATTGGAATTCTCCCGGGGGAGTCGAGCACATGTTGCAAGTTTCGTTCACGAATTTTCTCAAGTTGGAGGCAGCCGGCGGAATCGTATTGGTGGTTGCTGGTATGTTGGCCATGGTGCTGGTTAATTCACCTCTGGGGGTGTATTACAACATTTTTTTGGATACTCCAGTGGTGGTGCAGGTGGGTGCGCTGATCGTTTCAAAGCCTCTATTGTTATGGATTAACGATGGGCTTATGGTTCTGTTTTTTCTGCTGGTCGGGCTGGAAATCAAACGCGAGATCTTGGAAGGGGAGCTTTCCGAACCGTCTCGGGTGATTCTTCCGGCGTTCGGGGCCTTGGGAGGAATGGTGGTCCCGGCTTTGATCTATATGGCCTTCAACCACGGTGATCCGGTGGCGACCAACGGCTGGGCCATTCCCTCGGCCACCGACATCGCCTTTGCCCTGGGCATTCTGACGTTGCTGGGTGATCGGGTTCCTGTCAGCCTCAAACTCTTTTTGATGACCCTGGCCGTGCTGGATGATCTGGCTGGCATCATCATCATCGCTTTGTTTTACAATGCCGGGCTTTCGACCTCCGCGCTGCAATTGGCCGTGCTTTGCATGGCCGCGTTGATTCTTTTCAACATGCTGCGACTCACCAGCATCGTGCTCTATGGACTTGTTGGCGTGCTGCTGTGGCTGTGCGTGCTCAAATCCGGCGTCCATGCCACCTTGGCCGGCGTGGTGTTGGCCCTGACCATCCCTTTGCGCGTGGAGGTTCCCAACGGTCATCCACCCCTGCGTCAATTGGAACACGATCTGCATCCGGTCGTGGCTTTCGGCGTGCTGCCGCTCTTTGCTTTCGCCAATGCCGGAGTCCCCCTGGCCGGAGTCACGCCAGAGATCTTGCTCGATCCCGTTCCCATGGGAATCCTTCTGGGGCTGTTTGCTGGCAAGCAAATCGGCGTTCTCGGAAGCGTCTGGCTGGTGGTGCGGCTCGGCATGGCCCGATTGCCCGATGGTATGACATGGGGACGTCTTCATGGCCTGTCCATGCTGTGCGGAGTCGGTTTCACCATGAGCCTGTTCATTGGATCTCTGGCCTTCGAACAGTCGGGTGAGGCAGGATCCCACTTGGTCATGGCCAATCGGATCGGTATTCTGTGTGGCTCGATGTTGTCGGCGGTGGGGGGGTATCTCCTGCTGCGCCGACGGTTGCGGGAATCGGAATAGGTGTGTGGTCTTTTTCTTTAGGCAATGGGCATGAGAAGGGCTTGGCTATCCTTGTCATGGCATGATCCAGGGAGAATGGCATGGCGTACGGCAAGCACCTTCCAAGTGGGCGGGATGGGGAGAGTTCCCATGTGACACCCAAGGGTGGCGATCCCTCGCGGAGGTTTCCCGGCAAGCCCGAGGCGGGGCGGGAGTATCCCTTCGAGCTGGTCTCCGATTTTCCGCCGCGCGGGGATCAGCCGGGGGCGATACGGGCGTTGGCCGACGGGTGGCGGGCCGGCAAGCGCGATCAGACCCTGCTCGGGGTCACCGGGTCTGGCAAGACCTTCACCATGGCCCATGTGATCCGCGAGTTGGGCAAGCCGGCCCTGATCCTGGCCCACAACAAAACCCTGGCCGGGCAACTCTACGGCGAGATGAAGGCTTTTTTTCCCGACAACGCCGTCGAATTCTTCGTCTCCTATTACGACTACTACCAGCCCGAAGCCTACGTGCCGCGCACCGATACCTTCATCGAGAAGGATTCGGCCATCAACGACCGCATCGATCGGTTGCGACACGGGGCCACCCGCTCCCTGCTGTCACGCCGCGACGTGATCATCGTCGCCTCGGTCTCCTGCATCTACGGCATCGGTTCCCCCGAGTCCTACCAGGAGATGTCCCTCGAGGTGGTGGTCGGCCAGGAGATCGACCAGCGCACCCTGTTGCGCAGGCTGGTCGAGATGCAATACACCCGCAACGACATCGAATTCGCCCGCGGCACCTTCCGGGTGCGCGGAGATACCCTGGAACTCTTTCCGCCCCACGAGGAGAATCGCGCCGTGCGGCTGGAGTTTTTCGGCGATCTGCTGGAACGGGTGCGCTCCATCGACGCCCTTACCGGCACGCCGATACGCGACCTGGAGCGGTTCGATATCTTTCCGGCCAGCCACTACGTCACCCGGCGCGAGGTGGTGTTGCGCGCCATGGAGGAGATCAAGCGCGATCTGGCGGCGCGCCTGAAGGCGTTCCGCGATCAGGGCAAGCTTCTGGAGGCGCAACGCCTCGAAACCCGCACCGCCCACGATCTGGAGATGATGCGCGAGGTGGGGTACTGCACCGGCATCGAGAACTACAGCCGCTATCTCACCGGACGGGCGCCGGGTGAGGCGCCGCCGACCCTGTTCGAATATCTTCCCGACGATGCCATCCTGTTCGTGGACGAAAGCCATGTGACCCTGCCGCAGGTGCGCGGCATGGCGCGTGGGGATCGCAGTCGCAAGGCGACCCTGGTCGAATACGGCTTTCGTCTGCCGGCGGCCCTCGACAACCGACCGTTGACCTTCGAGGAGTTCGATCGCATGCGACCGCGGACCATCTGTGTCTCCGCGACGCCGGGCGAGTATGAACTCGAGCGCAGTCGCCGGGTGGTGGTCGAGCAGATCAACCGTCCGACCGGACTGTTGGAGCCGGAGTGCGTGGTGGTTCCGGCCTCCGGGCAGGTGGATCATCTGCTGGCCGAGATTCGCACCGTGGTGGAGCGCGGCCAGCGGGTGTTGGCCACCACCCTGACCAAGCGCATGGCCGAGGATCTGACCGAGTATCTGGAGGGGTTGGCGATCCGGGTGCGCTATCTTCATTCCGACATCGACACCCTGGAGCGGCTGGAGATCATTCGCGATCTGCGGTTGGGGGTGTTCGACGTGCTGGTGGGGATCAACCTGTTGCGCGAGGGGTTGGACATTCCGGAGACGGCGCTGGTGGCGATTCTGGATGCCGACAAGGAGGGGTTTCTGCGTTCCGAGACCTCGCTGATCCAGACCATCGGGCGGGCGGCGCGCAACGTCGATGGTCGGGTGATTCTTTATGGCGATCAGATCACCGGCTCCATGGAGGCGGCGTTGCGCGAGACCCGGCGCAGGCGTGCCCTGCAGGAGGCGTTCAACCGGGAACATGGCATCCAGCCGGCATCGGTGCGAAAGCGGGTGATGGATACGCCGGGCGATGTCTTCGGAACACGCACGCCCGCCGCGCCGGCGCGTGCGCGCGTCGCCGAGGAGGGGGAGGGGTATCGGATCCCGGCGGGCGATCCGGCCCGCGAGATCAAGCAACTGGAGAAAAAAATGAAGGATGCCGCAGCCAATCTCGATTTCGAGCTGGCCGCGCTCTATCGGGACCGGCTGATCGCCCTGGAAAAGGAGCTGTTTCTGCCTGGGTTGTCGCTGGCCGATGACCCCAGTTTGCCGGACAAACGAGAACGCGCGGGGAAAACCCTTCCGAAAAGATGATATTTTGTTATAATGCGTCCCGCCAGGGGCGCGATTGACTGTTGGGGCATGGCGTCGTGGTTCGGCCTTGGCAAGGCTGGAGCGACAATCGGGAACGTTTGCATGGGGAGTGTTCGGGATGAGTGGCGGGTTGGAGAAGATCGTGGTGCGCATCGATGCGGACTTGGCCGAGATCGCGCCGGGATACCTGGAGAATCGCCGCAAGGATCTGGAGCAGTTGCCTCTGGCGCTGGTGAGCGGGGATTTCAATCTGTTGCGCACGCTGGGTCACCGTATGAAGGGTTCCGGGGCTGGCTATGGCTTTGATGCGATCAGCGAGATCGGACGGGCCATCGAGGAGGCTGCCAAGCGTGAGGATCGACCGGGCGTGGAACACGGCATCGCCGAGTTGGTCGCCTATCTGGAGCGATTGGAAGTGGTGTATGCCTAGTTCTCGTCCAGGGATCTTGGACGTTCAACCTTGGGAGGAACCGTGAGATGTCAACTCCGGATCATGTCCTGGTGGTGGACGACGACCCCGACATCCGCACCCTCGTGGGACGGCTGTTGGAAAAGAACGGTTTTCGCGTCAGCAAGGTCGCCGATGGCAAGGGGCTGAGGCAACTGCTCGAAAAGAGTCAACCCGACCTGATCGTCCTGGACCTGATGCTGCCCGATGAGGATGGTTTGGTGTTGTGTCGCAATCTGCGCTCCCGCTCCAACATTCCGGTGATCATCCTGAGTGCCCGCGGCGAGGATATGGATCGGATCATCGGTCTGGAGATGGGCGCGGACGACTATCTGGGCAAGCCGTTCCACCCCCGCGAGCTGCTGGCGCGGGTCAAGAGCGTGTTGCGTCGCGCCCGTTCCCTGCCCGGCGACACCCAGGAAGAGGATGCCAACACCACCTACCGGTTCGCCGGTTGGGTGTTGGACGTGCCCACCCGTCAGCTTTACTCCCCCAAGTCGAAGAAAATCTTCCTGAGCGGCGGCGAATTTTCCCTGTTGCGGGTTTTTTTGAACCACCCCAATCGGGTGTTGAGTCGCGACCAACTCCTGGACTTCTCCCATGGTCGCGAAATCGAACCCTTCGACCGCACCATCGACATGCAGGTCAGTCGCCTGCGGCGTCGTTTGGGCGACGATCCCAAAAAACCAGCGCTGATCAAGACCGTGCGCAGCTCCGGGTATGTCCTGGCGGTGCGTGTGGAGCGGGGAGGGGAGCAGCACCATGTCGAGGACGATTCAAGTCCTGTTGATTGACAGCGACCGCTTGCGGCACGCCTTGTTGCGTTCCATTCTGGAAGGGGTGGGCCTCGAGGTGTTGGGTGCGCCGGTCGAGGGGTTGGGGTGGCGGGTGTTGCGCGCCGCGCCCTGCGATCTGGTGATCACCGATCTGCCGTTGACCGACGCGGAAGGACTGGAAATCCTGCGGGAGTTGCCGAGCGCCTATCCCGAAACCCACATCATCGCCTTGATGGATGGCATCGATGCCCACCTCGAAGCCCACGAACTGGCCGACGAACGGTTGCGCGATCGGGTGCGGGTGCTGCTCAAACCGGTGTTCCGGGGACAGTTGTTGACCTCGATCCGGGAGTTGTTCCCGGACTGGCATCCCGACGAGGTGGATTGGAACGCGGAAGGGTTGTGATCCGGTTTTTCGGAGGGCTTCGATGGCTCCGGGATGCCGGAGCGGCGTGAGGAACGGTTGAAAGCGCGATGAAAGCGGTGGTGCAGCGGGTCAGCGAGGCGGGGGTGACGGTCGCCGGCGAGGAGATCGGCGCGATCGGTGCGGGTCTGGTGGTGCTGTTGGCCGTGGAGCGCGGCGACGGGGAGCACGAGGTGACCCGCATGACCCGCAAGATCGCCGGGTTGCGCATCTTTCCCGACGAACGGGGGCGCATGCACCACTCGGTGCGGGATATTCACGGCGGGGTGTTGGCCATTTCGCAATTCACCCTGGCGGCCAATCTGGAGAAGGGGTTCCGGCCCTCCTTCGATCGCGCCGAGGAGCCCAATCGTGCCCGGATGCTCTTCGATTCCTTTTGTCAACGTCTGCATGCCGAAGGTGTCGAGGTGACCACCGGTCGTTTCGGTGCCGACATGCAGGTCCGGCTGATCAACGACGGGCCGGTCACCTTCACGCTTTCCTTCACGTCCGGTGGTCTGGACTCTCATTCGTAACCGTCACGTCCAATAATTGCTGTCCATTCCCTTTCAGTCCGGCTGATGTCGTGTGGTCGTTCAGCCGGCAAGGGCAACAACGTTGTTGCCCTTGCCGGTGGCGGTGCGTGCAGAGGCCTGTTTCGCGAATTCGTCCATGTCCAGGTACCGCCTTACCCAGAAAAAATGGGATGTGTGGTTGAGGCGTCCTGGTCGCTGGCCAGGGAATTGACAAATCTGACCCATTGATTCTGCATGGGGTGATGGCGATAAGCCATGGCCTGCTCCAAATGAATCAGCGCCCCGATCCGGTCCCCTGTCACCAGCGCTTGCAGGGCCAGGCGCTCCGCGCGTCGGCGGGCGGTGTCGATGCGGGTCAGCCAGTGCAACTCCGCACCGCAGCGACGGCACACCTCGTGACCCGGAGTGCGGGCGCCACAGGCGGGGCAGCGTTCGATCACGATCGGCCTCACGTTTCCAGATAGAACAGAATCTCCGACAGCCCTTCGCAGGGCTCCTGGAGGTTGGGGATGGCGTTGTCGGCGAGAGCCTGGCGGATCTCTTCGATGTGATTGATCATCTCCTCCTGATCTTCCGGCGATGCCTGGTCGAGCATCCGTTCGGCCTTTTCCACCAGGGCACGCGCGCGCACCACCTCTTGTCGGTCCTCTTCGTCCGCGTCATCCCCGTTGGCAAACAGGTTTGCAACCCGCTGCCGGGCTTGGATCATCTCCGACTCGTCCAGCCGCTCCATGGCATGGCTGATGCTGATCTTTTTGGAGATCCCGGTTTTCTTCTCGGTCGCCGAAACATGCAACACCCCATCCGCATCCAGATCCATGCGCAACACCACCGGACTGTTGGCCGGGGCCGGACTCAACCCCTCCACCGTGAATTCGCCGATCAGCCGGTTTTTCAAGGCATCGATGTTCTCCCCCTGGAACACCTGGACCTCCACCAGCTGCTGGTTTTCGACCATGGTGTAGAACACCTCGCTCTTGCTGATCGGAATCGGCGAGTTCTTGAGAATCACCGGCACGAACAGATCCGGCGAGGGGACGCCATCCAGCTCCCCATAGGCGGAAGTTCCGAACGTATAGGGGGTGACATCCACCAGCACCGCGGAAACCGGTGCGCCCAGGATGCTGGCCGCCTGGATCGAGGCGCCCATGGCCACGCAAAGATCCGGATCGACCTCGCCATGGGGCCGCATCCCGAAGATCTCCTCCAAACGTCGGGAGACCAGCGGCGTTCGGGTCGCGCCACCCACCAGCAGAATGGATTCCACATCCGAGGCGGTGAGACCCGATCCGTTCAAGGCGATATGCACCGCCTCCAGGGTCTTGTCCAGGTAGGGGGTGATCATCTCCTCGTATTCGTCCCGGCTCAACTCCAGGTTGAGATGCAGAGGTTTGCCCTTGTGCTCCAGAAGGTACTCCTCGGCAATGGTGACATACGGGCGATCGGACAGTTGTCGTTTGGCCGCCTCCGCCGCACGCCGCAGCCGTGCCAGGGCGGTCGGACTGCTGGCGGCATCCACGCCATGTCGAGCCTTGAAGTGTTCAAGCAGGTGGGTGACGATCTCTTCGTCGAAATCATCCCCACCCAGATGGTTGTCGCCATGGCTGGAGATCACCTCGACCACCCCATCCTCGATGCGCACCACCGAAACATCGAAAGTGCCGCCCCCCAGATCGTACACCAGGATCTTCTTTCCGGCCTGCCGTCCGGCTTCGTAGACCAACGCCGCCGCCGTCGGCTCGTTGATCATGCGCAGCACCTCCAGACCGGCGATCTCGCCCGCCTCGCGGGTGGCCTGGCGCTGGGCATCGGAGAAATAGGCCGGCACCGTGATCACCGCCTTTTGGACCGCTTGCCCCAGATGGGCCTCGGCCATCGATTTCAGGCGCTTGAGAATGATCGCGGAGATCTCTTGCGGCAGATAATTCTGACCAGCCATGGTCACCGGCGTGGTTTCGCCCATGCGCCGCTTGACGGAACGGATGGTGCGCTCCGGAAACACCACATACTGGTTGCGCGCCTCTTCCCCCACCAACAGGGTGCCATCCTCGGCAACCCCGACAAAGGAGGGGAGAATGCGGTTGCCGCGCGCATCGGGAATCACCTCCACGCGGCCCTGACGATAAATCGCCACCTCGGAGTTGGTGGTTCCCAGATCGATGCCAATCACCCATTCATCCATCATGACTCAGTGCTCTCCAATCTTGTTGACCACCACTTCCGCCAGGCGCAACAGTTCACCCCGCCACAGAAATCCCTTGCGCATCTCGGTCAGCACCACGCCATCCGCGACCTCCTTGTGACGCTCCACCCGCACCGCCCGCGCCAGGCGGGGATTCAGGGGCCGGTCGAGCAACTCCAGAGGGTGCACCTCCTGCGCGGTCAGCAGTTGATCGAGCCGCCAGAGCAGCATCTCCTGACCCGCGTGCCAGGCTTCGAGCCTCTCCTGCTGCTTGCGGAACAGACGTTTGAAAAACCGTTTGCCGCCCTGTTTGGCCGGCGACATCTCCAACGAGGCGAGCAGACGATCCCGCAGTTCCAACAGCTCCAGCAGCACGGGCCGCAAGGCTTCCTGTCCGGCCAATCGTGGTTCCTCGCGCAGGCGCTGGATCTTCTCCTGCATGGCGGCATGTCCGGCCTGCAAGGGATCCACCAGGGCGCGGAACTGCTCCAACGCGGATTTGACCTGACGGGACTCGATGCGGATTTCGTTTTTCAGGGCCGCCAGTTCACCAAACAGCGTATAGAGGTCCACCTGGGGTTCGTCCGCGACCGATGCCTCGCCGGTCTGCTCCAGATAGTCGCGGAATTGCGCCAACAAGGCTTCCTGGCCTGGGGTGAGCATGTCAGGCGACTCCGGATCGGGAGGGGGTGCCAGCGTTCTCGCCTGGCAAACGGTAGTTCTTCAACGACTCCCGCAACAGGGCGATCAAGGGCTGGTCCGTTGGGGTGGCTGGTTTCTCCTCGCTGCGCAACCAGGCCGCCACCAAAGGCACCGGATCCGGTTTGGGAGCACCAAACAGATGGTGGCTCAATCGATCGGAAGCCTGGGCAATGTGATCATAGGCTGCGCGGATCTCCTGAAAACGGGCGGCATCCTTGTCCGGAGAGTGGATCCGCACCAGGCGCAGATAGGCCTTGCGCACCGTTTCGTCATCCGCATCCTCAGCCACGCCCAACAAGGCAAAGGGATCGTTCATGCGTCACCATCCAGATCCAGAATCCGTTGTTGCCTGGAGTTTGGCGCGCGGCGAGGATTCCCGCGCGGAGATCCAAACGGCACGTCACCCGTGGGTGAGAAAATGTTGTCGAGAAGATCATCCAGCATGCCTCCCGGTTCGGCCACGAAGCGCAGCACATCGGCGGGGGCTCCCTGCGCCTTCATGAATCCTACCAGGTGTTTTCGGGTCATGGCGCGGGTGGCCCGCTCGCCCTGTTTCTGAATGAATTCACGGGCCACGGCGAGCAGCATCATGGCGAGCATCGCATCCGGTCCGGGTCGCTGGCTGGGCATCCTGGGAAGGTCCGGCCTTGCGCCGGGACCGAAAATGTCATCGTCGTCATCGTCATCGTCGTCATCATAAAATTCGTCATCGAACAACCAGTCGTTCAGTTCGGCGATCAATTCCCGGTCGCCACGCGCCTCGGCCTGATCCAGCGCCCGTTCCAACTGCCGCCGGTCGGCAGCGGAGATCTCTTCCTGGGGACCGCGATACTTGGCCAGCAATCGATAGTAATCGAACACCGTTTGATCGCGCCAGCTCTTGCCGGCCCGCGTGGCATAGCGATCCAGCATGGGGAACAGCCGCGCCTTGGCCAACACCTGACAGATCGAACGCATCTCCTCCATGGAGAAGGCCAGATTGCAGCCCTTGGTCAGCATGCCGGAGAGATCCATCAACAGCTTGCCGAGTTTCTCTTCCTGGGCATACGCATGCGCCACCCGCGTCACCGCCAGGATCGCCTCGCGGGTGATCGGCATGCTGGCGGCTGCTTTCTGGGTGGCGGAGAGCAGGCGGGTCAACCATGGGGTGGGCAACCCCATGCGCACCCCTTCCAGATGGGCGCGCAACCGGGCGGACACGTCGCCACCCGCCTCCTTCACCCCCTGTTCCAACAGCCCGTTGCCCTCCTCCTCGCGTTGTGTCAGCCAGGCCAGAAAGGCCTGGTTGATGGCGATCAGGCCGTCCCGGTCCTCGGGACGCTTCCAGCTTTCGGCTTCGGCCAACTCTTTTTCCGCCAGATCGGTTCGTCCACCCCGCACCTGTTTGCGCGCCTGGGCCAGACAGGCGCCGATCAACTCGCCGCGCACCCCGGCATGCAACGGATCGATGGCCAGCAGACGCCTCGCCAGGCGGGAGGCCTTCTTGAAGGTTTGATTCTTCAAGGAGATCCGCACCGCATCATGCAGAAACTCCGCATCGTCCGGAAAGTGATCCAGGGCGCGATCCAGCACCCGGCGGCACCCTTTGTCATCCTCGTTGAGCCGATGCCAGACGAACAAGGCATGGTGGGTTTTTCTCTGGCCGGGATCCAGTTCGACACTCTGTTCCAGAAGATCACCAACCGCCGGGTCGCCTTCATCCTCCGCGGCGTGCAAGCCTGCCAGGAATTGACAGGTCAGCGCCAGGCAAACCCTGCGTTCCGTCGATTCCGGAAGGGATTTCAACCCTTTCAAGTACCGATGCCAGGCCGAAAGACGTTCATGGGGATGGCCATCATGGCGCGCCAGGGCGGACAGACGCAGCTTTTCGGCCTCGTCCAGGGGACCAAACCGGCGTTCGAAGCGCGGCACTCCCCCAGGCGTTCTCACCAGGGCCAGCCAGGCCAACCGGCGCAGGGCCGGGTCCGGCACCGGCCAGGGGTGTGCCGGATCGGTGAGCGGCGGCAGCAGCTTGTCCGGGGAGGCGGTGAGCAGTTCCCTTGCCTTGCGCCAACTGGCCGGCTGAATGCCGCGCCAGGCGCACACCACCTCCATCTCCAGGGTGGTGAGTTCACCCATCCGGCGTAACAACGGTTCCCAATCCATCACGCACCAGGAGACCAGACGACTCAAGGCTGCCCAGGGCGAGGTGGCCGGAATGGCCGCGACCAGTTGCACGGCACGCTCCGGTTGCGCCCGCACCAAAGTGAGCGCCTTGATGACCATTCGCAACGGCTTGAACGGGGACTTCAGGGAGATGGCGCCGAGCAACGGTTCGAGATCGGCAGGGGGGGCGGAGAGCGCGCCCATGGCGCGTTGGGCGGTCTCCAGTTGGGCCATCCAGGGGGAATTCGCGGGCAGTTCCTTTTTCAGTTCGGGGGTCGTCAGCAGACCAACCGCCACATACTCCCGTACATGGGGCGCAAGATCGGGACGCAAGGCTTGCAAGCCTGCCTCTTCCCGCACGAAAAAGGCCACCACCTGCTCCACGCGTCCAGAGCCCAGCAGGCAGGTCAGTCGCAAGGAGAGCGCGGCGGGACGGTTCGTCAAACGCTGGGCATTGTCCAAGAGGATCAGGGCCTCCTTGAACATCTCCTTGCCGGACAACTCCTCGGCGCGTTTCTCGTAGGCCGAGGCTAGGGAAACCTCCCATCCGCCGCCCGGATCCTGTTTGTTCAACTGCTTGAAGGCGTCGATCGCTTCCCGCCACCGTCCGTTTTCGAACCACTGGCGTGCCTGTGCGGCCAGATCGTCGGTCGAGCGGTTCTGCAAGGTCGGGGTGGAGGCGGACTGGGCGATTCGGCGTTTCATTTGAAATCTTTCGCTCTTTGAAGCGGTTGATTCATCGGGGTTTCGCAACATCGGCAGATATCCTGCGCGATGGACGGTTTTAGGGCTTTGCTGAATCGCCCTGGCCCAGGATGAACGCTCAATCGCATTTTGACGATTCGGCCCTTGAGTTAAGTGTAAAGGATCCAACCTGACCGGGCAACGGTGGTCATCCGGAATGAGTCGTGAACGGATGCGATGAGCGGCGAGCTTACCCTGGACGACGGATTGGTCTTGGAGCTGGAGCGGTTGTTGGAGTTGCTGCGTGGACGGGAGGGGGGGTCGTTCCTTTGGGCGACGGACGCCTGAGTGGCCGGTTGTCGGTGGAGGATCTCATGAACAGGCTGCGTGACCGGGAGTGAGGGGAGAGCGGATACCATCAGGATAGAACCAGGCGATAGCCGACACCCGATTCGGTCAGGATGTGTTTGGGCACATTCGGATCCTCTTCGAGTTTGCGACGCAGGTTGGACATGTAGATCCGCAAATAGTGGGTATTGTCGGCATGTCCCGGTCCCCAGACATCCCGAAGCAGAACGCGATGCGTCATGACCCGCCCGGCGTTGGCGATCAGTTGTGCCAACAGCCGATACTCGATGGCGGTCAGGTGAACGGGCGCGTGATTGCGGGTCACCAGGCGTTGCATCAGATTCACCTCCACGCAGCCAAACGTGGCAACCGGTGTCTCATCCCCATGCGTGCGGGCTGAACGACGCAACAGGGCGCGGACCCGGGCCAGCAGTTCGGGAACGCCGAACGGCTTGGTGAGATAATCGTCTGCCCCGATATCCAGGGCCTGCACCTTGTCGGCTTCATGATCCCGTGCCGAAAGAATCAAGATGGGAAGATTGGACCAGGAACGCATGTCCCGGATCACCTCGAGACCATCCATGTCCGGCAGGCCGAGATCCACGATGACCAGATCGGGACGACGCGTCCCGACATCGATGAGCCCCTGTTTCCCGGTCGCGGCATCCGTCACGTGATACGACTCCGCTTCCAGCGCGGCCCGAATGAAACGACGTATTTGCGGTTCGTCCTCGATCAACGCGATCAGCGTCGTGGAGGAGGGGGCATGACCCATCAGAACTCTCCCGGAAAGGTGAATGGACGCCGCGGCAACTGGAGCGGTGCGGAAGAATTTTTTCACCATCGGCACGGGGGCGCAAGCCTCAACCTGACAGCCCGGATCGACCGGCTTCTCCACCGAAGGCGTTCCGACCCCCGAAGCGTCGGCGCGGATCGGAGGGGTGAATCTGCGGATTCGTGAATTCACCCCGTGCAGCGCTCCCCGCGAGGCACGCGACAAGCCCGCATGGGTCGGCATGCGTCGGGTGTCGTTGATCGGGCGTGCCATGGATGCGACCCGATCGGGGGCAGGGGATCCGGGAGCGGTCATCAGGGTTCTTCAGGCATGTGCGGTGGAGTGCCCACGGGCAGCAGAAACGTGAAACAGGCACCTCCGTCCGGGCCGTTGTGCGCCCATACGGATCCGCCATGCGCTTCGATGATGGCGCGCACGATGGCCAGTCCCAACCCGAAACCCATCACCGAGGATTCCGTTTTCCCGCGTGTGAATTTGTCGAACAGGGTCTCCTCCAGGCCTTGTGGAATGCCTGGTCCATTGTCGCAGATCGAGATTCTGACGCGCTCCTCTTCGTGTCGCGCGGAAACGAGGATCACGCTGCCCGGTGGGGTGTGTTTGGCGGCGTTCTCCAGAAGATTGTTGAAAACCCGTTCCATGAGTCCGGTATCGAGTTCGAGCAAGGGCAGATCCGTGGGGATCGCGATGCGCACCCCATGACGGGAGAGCAGCGAGGCGCAGTGATTCATCGACAATCCGATCACCTCCTCCAGAGTCTGCCAACTCCTTTTGAGCACGATATGTCCCATCTGCATGCGGGCCATGTCCAACAGATTGTTGACCATGGTGACGGTGCGCGACACCTCGTCCCGAATGGCGTCCGCCAGACTCAGATGGGGTTCGGACAACGGAGGGGTGGCCAGGCACATGGCATCCGTCAGACCGGTGATGACGGTCAGGGGGGTGCGCAGATCATGGGAAATGGCCGACAGCAGGGAGTTGCGCAACCGTTCCGATTCCATTCGGACCTGGGACTCCTGGGACAGGATGACGTAATGAACGCGTTCCAGGGCGATGGCGATCAGGCTGGCGCTGGTGTCCAGGAGCTGTTGTTGACCGGGTGGAAGCTCCCATGTCGCGGTTTCCGGCACCAGGGCCAGCACGCCGCACAAACGGGACGGAGCCTTGAGCGGCACATAAAGGGCATGGGCCGATGGCAGCGTGGTGGTGCCCAGACCGGCGTTTTCCCCATGATCGAAACTCCATTGGGCGATGCCGCCGTCCACCGCGTCCGATGGGGCGGATCCCTCGGCCAATTCCAGGTTTTCCCGCGTTCCGGGAACGAACACCGCGACCGAGGCGTTGAACCCTCTTTGGATGAAGCGCCGGCAGATGCCGATGATCTGTTCCACGCTCAGTGCGCTGGAGAGATCCTTGGACATTTCGTAGAGCGCCTGCATGCGCTGTTCGCGTTTGCAGGCCTCGGATGCCTGGAATCGCAAACCAGCCGTCAGTTGTCCCACCACCAGAGCCACGATCAGCATGACCGTGAACGTGACCAGATATTGAGCGTCATGCACGGCGAAGGTGAAACGGGGCGGGACGAAGAAGAAATCGAACGCTGCCACGGAAAGGAACGATGAGAGCACGGCGGCGGCACGTCCGAAGCGGATGGCCGTGAAGACCACCGCCAGCAGGAAGATCATGACGATGTTGGCCAGATCCAGCAAGGCGTGCAGAGGCTCGCTGACCACGGTAACCAACGCCACGATCAGAAAGGCCATCAGATACGGCGACCATCCGTTTCTGGGGGCTGGTTGATCCGGAACCGGAGAACGGTGGGAGGGGTCACGCTCCTGCTTTTCGATCGCCACCTGGAGGAGTTCCAGATCCGGGGCCAGACGGGCGACCTTTTCGGCGAAGCCGTGCTGCCAGGGCAGACGTCGGTAACGATCCCGACCCACCAGCAGGGTGCCCAGGTTGTATTCGCGGGCATAGGCGATGGCGATCTCCACGGGATTCGGACCCGACAGATTGGCCGTCTGGGCGCCCATCTCCCGGGCCAGTTTCAGAATGCCAAAGATGCGTGCCCGCGCCGCATCCGGCAATTGCTGCATGGATGGGGTCTCGATCACGATCGCGTGCCATGGCGCGCCGGTCAGGTTGGCTCTGCGGGCGGCGCGCCGGACCAGACTTTCGCTGTCCGGTCCGGGTCCCACGCACACCAGCACCGATTCACGGGTGGGCCAGACCGTTGTCACCGATTTTTCCCGGCGCCAGGCGCGCACGTCGCCATCCACCCGGTCTGCGGTGCGCCGCAAGGCCAACTCGCGCAGCGCCAGCAGGTTTCCCTTGCGAAAGAAGTGCTCCATGGCCCGTTCCGCCTGACGCGGCATGTAGACCTTGCCCTCACGGAGACGTTGCAGCAACTCCTCGGGGGGCAGGTCCACCAGCACCATTTCGTCCGCCCGATCGATGACGTGATCCGGCACCCGCTCGGTCACGCGGATGCCGGTGATCTTGCCCACCACGTCGTTGAGGCTCTCCACATGCTGCACGTTGACCGTGGTGAGCACGTCGATGCCCGCATTCAGCAGTTCGTCGATATCCTGCCACCGTTTTGGATGACGGCTTCCGGGCGCGTTGGCGTGGGCCAACTCGTCCACGAGGATGATCCGCGGATTGCGTCGCAGGGATGCGTCGAGATCGAACTCTTCGAGCAGATGGCCTTTGTATTCGATCCTCTGGCGCGGCAGAATTTCCAGGGCATGCAACAGCTCCGCAGTTTCGCCGCGGCCATGGGTTTCCACCACGCCGGCCACCACGTCCACCCCCTGGGCGCTCAGACTCCGCGCGGCGCTCAGCATGGCGAAGGTCTTGCCGACGCCAGGACAGGCGCCGAAAAAGATCTTCAGCCTGCCGCGCCGCTCCCGGTGCTCCTCGGCCACCAGTTGTGCCAGGATGGCATCGGGGTCGGGACGGTCGGAACGGGAATCGGTCGCCATGCATCGTGACTCCGGAAGTGTGTTGTCGGTGCGGATCAGAACGTCTTGGCCACGGAAAACACGACCTGCGTGTCAGGATTCCGGGAGCCGGTCCGTTGCGCGGCCAGGGTGTCCAGATCGAGATTCAGGGCCAGGACGTTGACGCGCGCCTCTCCGAGAATGCCGAAGGTGCGTCCTTCGGTATGTTTCCGGACACGAAGAAGAACCTCCGCTTCGGAGAGATTCCGGGCGCGCGCCACGCGCGGCACCTGCCAGATGGCCGCGTCGGGCGAGATGTGCGGGTCCAGTCCACTGCCCGAGGCCGTGACCAGATCCACGGGGATCGGCTGCTTTTGGGTGGGATCGCTCTCCTTGAGCGCCAGGATTCTCGCCTGGACCGCCTCTTCCAGGGCCGGGTTGAGCGGTCCGAGGTTGGAACCGCTGGAAGCGGCGGCGTTGTAGGGCATGGGCGCGGTCGCCGAGGGGCGACCCCAGAAGTAACGCGGATCGGTGAAGGGTTGTCCGATCAGCGCGGAGCCGATCACCTGGCCGTTGGCCCGCAACAGGCTGCCGGTGGCCTTGCCGGGAAAGAGTCCTTGCGCGATCGCCGTGACCAGGGCCGGATAGAGCAGGCCGGTCAGGAGGGTCATCACGATCAGCATCCGCAGGGAGGGGAGCAGTTCCTTGAACATGGGTGTATCCTTATCAGATCAGATGAAGAGCGACCAGGATCAGGTCGATCGCCTTGATGCCCACGAAGGGGACCAGCAATCCACCCACACCATAGACCAGCAGATTGCGCCGCAACAGCAGCGCCGCGCCCACGGGCCGATAGGCCACCCCCTTGAGCGCCAGGGGAATGAGGGCGATGATGATCAGGGCGTTGAAGATCACCGCCGACAGGATCGCCGAGGCGGGCGTGGCCAGCCCCATGATGTTGAAGATGTCCAACGCCGGATAGGTGGCCGCGAAGGCCGCCGGAATGATGGCGAAGTATTTGGCCACGTCGTTGGCAATCGAAAAAGTGGTCAGCGCGCCTCGGGTCATCAGCATCTGCTTGCCGGTTTCCACCACCTCGATCAGCTTGGTGGGGTTGGAGTCCAGATCCACCATGTTGCCCGCCTCCTTGGCCGCCTGGGTGCCGCTGTTCATGGCCACCGCCACGTCGGCCTGCGCCAGGGCCGGGGCATCGTTGGTGCCGTCACCGGTCATCGCCACCAGCCGTCCCTCCTGCTGATACTGGCGGATCAAGGCCAACTTGGCCTCTGGCGTGGCCTCGGCCAGAAAATCATCCACCCCGGCTTCTGCGGCGATCGCCGCAGCGGTCAGGCGGTTGTCACCGGTGATCATCACCGTCTTGATCCCCATGCGCCGCAGTTCCGCGAAACGCTCCTTGATCCCACCCTTGACGATATCCTTCAACTCCACCACCCCCAGCACGCGATTTCCCTCTGCCACCACCAAGGGGGTCGAACCGCGCCGGGCGATTTCGTCCACCGACGACTGGATCGCCAGCGACCACACCCCGTCGCAGGACTCCACATGGCGATGCACCGCCTCCGCGGCCCCCTTGCGGATCGAACGGCCCTGCCAGTCCAGACCGCTCATGCGGGTCTGCGCCGTGAAATGGACGAAGGTCGCGCCATCGGCATGGATGTCCCGACCGCGCTGATGCAACGCCTCCTTGGCCAGCACCACGATCGAACGCCCCTCCGGGGTTTCGTCGGCCAGCGAGGCCAGCAACGCCGCCTCGGCCAACTCCCGCTCGCTCACCCCGTGCGATGGGACGAACAACGACGCCTGTCTGTTCCCGAGGGTGATGGTGCCGGTTTTGTCGAGCAGCAGCACGTCCACGTCACCGGCGGCTTCGACCGCCTTGCCCGAGGTGGCCAGGACATTCCGCTCCATCATGCGGCTCATGCCCGCCACGCCGATGGCCGAGAGCAGCCCGCCGATCGTGGTCGGAATCAGGCAGACCAGCAGTGCCACCAGTACCGTGACCGTGACCGGCGATCCGGCATGGGCGGTCTCCACACCGTAGATCGAGAAGGGCAGCAATGTCACGGTGGCCAACAGAAACACCAGCGTCAGCAGCACCAGCAGGATGGTCAAGGCGATTTCGTTCGGTGTTTTTTGCCGTTTGGCCCCCTCGACCATGCCGATCATGCGATCCAGGAAGGTCTCGCCCGGATTCACCGTCACCCGCACCACCAGCCAGTCCGAGAGCACCCGCGTGCCGCCGGTGACCGCCGAGAAGTCGCCGCCCGATTCACGGATCACCGGCGCCGATTCGCCGGTGATGGCCGATTCGTCCACCGAGGCCACCCCTTCGATCACCTCGCCGTCGCCGGGGATGATGTCGCCGGTGGAAACCAGCACCACATCCCCCTTGCGCAAACTTTCCGAAGGGACACTTACCGAGAGAGCCTCCCGTTTCGGCTCCTTGAGTTTCTTGGCCATGACCGTCTTGCGCAATCCTTTCAGGGCTGCCGCCTGCGCCTTGCCGCGTCCTTCGGCCATGGCCTCGGCGAAGTTGGCGAACAATAGCGTGAACCACAGCCAAAGCGTGATGCTCAGGATGAACCAGGAGGGTGCCTCTCCGGTTCCGATCAGCGATTGGAGATAAAGTCCGGTGGTCAACAGGCTCCCGAGCCAGACCACGAACATCACCGGATTGCGGATCTGATAACGCGGGGAGAGCCGTTTGAAAGAGTCCAGCACGGCTTCCTGGAGCAGTGCCGGATCGAGCAGTGAGCGTGATTTTTGCATGGAATTCTCCCAAATCAATGTCCGTGGACCATCTGGACGTGTTCCACGATCGGACCCAGGGCAAGCGCGGGCAGGAATGTCAACGCGCCGACCACGATCACGGTGCCGATCAGAAGGATCACGAACAACGGGGTATGGGTGGGCAGGGTGCCGGCAGAGGGCGGTATGCTTTTCTTGGCGGCCAGGGATCCGGCGATGGCGAGCACCGGCACGATCACCCAGTAGCGGGCGAGCAGCATGGCCAGGCCGAGCAGGGTGTTGTAGAAGGGGGTGTTGACCGTCAGTCCGCCGAAGGCGCTGCCGTTGTTGTTGCCCGCTGATGAGAAGGCGTAGAGAATCTCCGAGAAGCCATGCACCCCCGGATTGGCGATGCCGGCCACGCCGGCCTCGCTGACCACGGCGATCGCCGTGCCGAGCAGGACGGTCAGACAGGGGGTGAGGATGGCGACAGCGGCCATTTTCATCTCGAAGGCTTCGATCTTCTTGCCGAGATACTCCGGCGTGCGCCCGATCATCAATCCGGAGACGAACACGCCGACGATGGCAAAGACGATCATGCCGTACAATCCGGAACCGACGCCGCCGAAGATCACCTCCCCGAGCTGGATCATCCACATCGGCACCAGTCCGCCCAGAGGGGTGAAGGAGTCGTGCATGGCGTTGACCGAGCCGTTGGACGCGGCGGTGGTGGCCGTGGCCCAGAGCGCCGAATTGACGATGCCGAACCGGCTCTCCTTGCCTTCCATGTTGCCGCCGGGGGCCTGATCCGAGGCGTGAGTCGCCAGACCCAACCGGTCGAAGAGCGGATTGCCGCGCTGTTCCGACCCGACGCAGAGCGCCAGCAGCCCCACGAAGACGATCGTCATGGCGGCCAGGATCGCGCCACCCTGGCGCACGTCGCCGACGAAACGGCCAAAGGTGATGCAGAGCGCCGCCGGAATCAGCAGAATGGCCAGAAGTTCGAGGAAATTGGACCACGGGGTAGGATTTTCCAGGGGATGCGACGAATTGACGTTGAAGAACCCCCCGCCGTTGGTGCCCAGCTGCTTGATTGCCACCTGGGAGGCGGCGGGTCCGATGGCGATGAGTTGCTCTCTGGCGATCTTTTTTTCCGTGACCGGTTGATCCTTGTCGTCCCTGATCGGCTGGCCATCGGGACCGTTGACCGGTGCGTCGTACCCGATCGGCTGGAGCAGTTGAGCGTTCTGGTAGGGGGAGAAGCTTTGCACCACCCCCTCTCCGACCAGCGCCACGGCGAGCAGAATGCTCAACGGCAGCAGGATGTAAAGCGTGGAACGCACCATGTCCACCCAGAAGTTGCCGATGCCGGGCGATTCACGCCGGGTGAAGGCCCGCATCAGGGCGGCCAGCACCGCCATGCCGCTGGCCGCGGATACGAAGTTCTGCACCGTCAGGCCAAACATCTGCGTCAGATAGGAGAGGGTGGTTTCGCCGCCGTAGGCCTGCCAGTTGGTATTGGTGGCAAAGCTGACCGCGGTGTTGAAGGCGAGATCCGGCGTGGCGGCGGTCATGGCCTGCGGATTCAGAGGCAGGAGTGGTTGCAAGCGTTGCAGTGCGTAGACCGCCAGGAAACCGAGCAAGTTGAAGGTCAGCACCGCAAAGGCATAGCGGGTCCAGGACATCTCGTCGTGCGCCCGGATTCCGCACAGGCGATAGAGGCCTTCTTCCGCGGGAGAGAGCCAACGCATGGCGCGAGGGTGTGTCCCTGCGAAGATTTTGGCCATGAACAGTCCGAGGGGCCAGGAAAGCAGCAACAACACCAGAACATACAAGACAAGTTGGAGATATCCGTTGCTGTTCATGGAGCCGTCCTCCGTGGAAACAGGGGGGAATCCGAATCCAGTCCCATGCGGAACGCCTTGATGGTTCGTTGAGATGGAGCATGGGACAGAGGATTCTGTTCGACATGTCGGCGCGTGTCGTACCCGTTGAGGACGGTGTTCCGATGATCCCGACCTGCGTCAGCAGAGGTTGAAAGGTAGGCAACGGGCCATGAAAGCACCAGCAGGGATGCCAAGGCGAATCCTTTTGAGCGGATGGCGTGACTCATGAGAACCTCTCAGGCACAAACAGGACGACAACCAGATAAACGAACACGAATGCTGTTGCCAGCAAGCCGATCAGGTAGAGTGGGTTCATTCATCGCCTCCGGAGTCGTTCGAATAGAGAGACCACGAATCCGGACAGGGCAAAGAAACCGACAGCCAGAATGAGATGGAAAACGTCCATGATGACTCCTTGTGGATGGGATTGATCGATGGACAAGATGTTAGACAATGAAAAGTAAAAACAGAAAAAAAGGTTGGAATGCGGATGTAAAAATATCGTAAATGTTCTTCATGCGGGTTTCATGATTGGTTTTATACGGTTTGATATGTCAGGCGACATGAGCAACTGCCCCCCTGGCGACACGAGGCATTGCCCCCCTCCTCCGGAAAGGAGGAGAGATGACATTAACGAAAGATTCGGTTTCAAGCAGATGATGTTCGCGAGATGCTGCGGCTGCGTCGACTCGGTTGGGGCAAGGGACGCATTGCCAAAGAGCTTGGAATCAGCCCCAACACGGTCAAGGTGGAGGTGGACACGAACCACGACAGCGTTCCCAAGGAGACCGCCGCCTGTCTCAGCCGGACCGTGGCGCTGTTTGAATCGTGCAACATCGGATGGATGCGTGTTGCATTCATGAAACGCTCGCCAGGTGTCCGGGTCTTTGGTTTTCCGGTTATTGGATTGGTAAATAAAGATAATTTGTTCTGGCTCGTCAATTGCTGAAATCCAGGTGAACGTATCTGTCACCCTTGAAGGACTGTTTGGTGATTCCAGCCATGGCCAAACAGCCTCCAGACGAATGATGCAATCTTCGGGAACCGAACGATGAACTATTCGCAGGCAAACGTCTTGATCACCGGAGGAGTGGGACTGATCGGTTCGCATCTGGCGAGACACCTGATTCGTCAGGGCGCCCGTGTGACGATCGTGGATGCACTGCTTCCAGGACAGGGGGGCAATCTCTGGAACATCCGGGATATTCGGGGGCAAGTGGAACTGCATCAGGTCGATATCCGCGACACGCATGCCATGCGCGAATGCCTTCCAGGCCATGACGTGATGTTTAACCTGGCGGGTCAAACATCCCATTGGGATTCCATGACGGCTCCCCATGCGGATCTGGACATCAATGTCCAGGCGCAATTGAAATTGCTTGAATTGTGTCTGGCTTGCAACCCATCGATCCGGGTGGTCTTCACCAGCACGCGCCAGGTTCACGGTCGCCCCAAACAACTCCCGATCGATGAATCCCATCCGGTTCAACCCGTGGACATCAATGGCATTCACAAAGTCACGGGTGAACACTATCACCGTTTGTTTCACGCATTCCATGGCATGCCGGTCACCATTCTGCGACTGACCAACACGTATGGAAATGGCATGCGCATCATGGATTCCCGTCTGTCCTTTCTCGGCTTCTGGATTCGTTTGTTGATCGAAGGCAAGCCTCTGCCCATCTATGGCGATGGCGGGCAACGGCGGGATTTCAATCATGTGGATGACTGCGTGGCGGCTCTGCTGCTGGCGGGCATGCATCCCAAGGCCATTGGACAGACCTATTTGCTGGGTGGAAACGAAGTGATTTCCATGCTGGAACTGGGCAGCCGAATGGCGGAATGGTTTGGTGGCGCCTACAGCCTGGTACCGTTTCCATGCGATCAGCGCAAGATCGATATCGGGAGCGCCTATTGCAACTTCCAGAGGATTTCGGAAGATCTCGACTGGCATCCGCGCATGGATCTCAAAACCGGCCTGACCAGGACGGTGGATTACTATCGTCGCCACTTTTCGCTGTATCTCGGAACACAACGGGTCCAGTGATCGGATCGTTATCGCGACGAGGTTGCGCCATGTCACTCAAGATCTGTATGAACGATTTCACGCGAGAACCCGCGGAGCGGCAGCAGGCCCTGTTGGCCGATCTCAAGCGGGTTTTGCACTCCGGACGCTACGTTCTGGATTGGCGGGTGAAGTGCTTTGAATCGCTTTGGGCCGGCGCCTGTGGCACGCGGTTCGGGATCGGCGTGGGCAACGGCATGGATGCCATTGAAATCGCGCTGCGCGCCAGCGGCATCGTTCCTGGCGATGAGGTGATCGTGCCGGCCATCACGGCGTTTGCCACCTTGCTGGCCGTGCTCAGGTCCGGCGCCACCCCGGTGGTGGCGGATATCGAGCCTGGAACCGCGCTCCTCGACAGGGAAAGTGCGCGCCGTGTTCTCTCCGCGCGCACAAAAGCCGTTGTTCTGGTCCATCTTTATGGACGTCTGGCCGACATGGACGCCTGGGTTGCCTTTTGCAACCAGCATGGCCTGATCTTGATCGAAGATGCCGCCCAGGCTCATGGGGCGCGCGTTCAGGGAAGAGCGGCAGGATCTTTTGGGCGGGCTGGCGCATTCAGTTTTTACCCCACCAAAAACCTCGGCGCCATCGGTGATGGTGGCATGGTCGTCACCCACGATGAATCGATCGCGGCAACGGCGCGACAATGGCGGGATTATGGGCGCGACAGTGACCGCCTTGGATCGCCTCATCGCGTGCCCGGACTGAACAGTCGGTTGGACGAACTGCAGGCCGCTTTCCTGACCACCCGTCTCACCTGGTTGCAAGAGTGCAACGACACCCGGAGGAAAATCGCGCGCGCCTATCACGATGGCATCCGTCATCCCCTGGTTTCCCTGCCCGCCCTGCCCGCGGACGAGGGTTCCCATGTGCATCATCTGTTTGTCGTCAATTCGCCCGTGCGGGATGCCTTGCGTACCTGTCTGGAGGACCGTGGCATCCAAACCGCCCTTCATTACCCCCTGCCGGTTCATCGCCAACCGGCGTGCGGCGCCACGGTCCGCATCGATCCCGCCGGGCTCCCCAGGGCCGAAACGCATGCCCAAACCTGTCTTTCCTTGCCCTGCCATCCGTTTCTCACCCCCGAGGAGGTGGAAACGGTGGTGGAGGCCATCAACGATTTTTCCGGGTGGGAGGTTCGTGCGTGATGTCACGACAACTGGCATCCTCCCAAATGGGCGATTTGCAGAAGTGTCATGCCACGGGTTTGACCACCACCCCGATCCGGATGTTCAGGCCAACGGTCGATTGGTGGAAACGCGGGCTGCAAGCCCATCTGAAAGGGGATCTGGTCACGGCGGAGTCCTGTTATCTGCGGATCACCCCGGACCGACCGGAGTATGTGGGTGCCCTGGGCAATCTGAGCATCATTCGCAGCACGCAGGGACGGTTGTTGGAAGCGGAACGGTTCTGCCGCCGCGCCCTGGAGATCGAGCCGGATTATGTCAATGGCTACGTCAATCTGGCCAACGCGCAATTGAGCAGGGGATGTTTGTCGGAGGCCGAACAGAGTTGCCGTCAGGCCTTGCTCAGGCAGGCGGATTCGATTCTGGCCCTGGCCACGCTTGGGAGCGTTCTACAGGTTTCCGGGCGACTGGAAGAGGCGGAGCAGGTGTATCAAACCGGGCTGCGCCACGATCCGAATTCACGCGATCTCTGGATCGGCCTGGGCAACATGCTGTTCAACAGCCGGCGTTTGCAGGAGGCGGAAGTCTGTTTCCAGAAGGTTCTGACAGCCAATCCGAACGACACCGCCGCCATGAACAATCTTGGTTATGTGCTCATTTCGATGGGCAAGCTCGGATCGGCGCATGAAATCTTGCAACGTGCGCTCGCGAAGAAGCCGGCAGATGTTCAGATTCTCACGAATCTTGGATTGGTTCATACCGAACTCGGCCAGCACGCCCAGGCGGACCATTGTTACCGAAAGATCCTTTCCAGGCATCCGCAGCATTTCGATGTGTGGGGCAATCTTCTGTATCTCCAGAACTATTATCTTGAAGATTCCGTCGCGGCCCTGCGCGAGGCGCTTCAATATGGCAAGGCGGTTGCCCGTCTGGCCCGGCCCATCGTGCATCGGCCCGACCCTGGGCAAGTGGACAAGACATTGCGGATTGGCCTGGTTTCCGGGGATTTTCTTCAGCATCCGGTTGGGTATTTCCTGGAAAACGTCCTGTCGGTCATGGACCCGAATGTCGTGGAATTTCATGCGTACTCCAATCGGACCCTGGAAGACGATCTGACCCAACGGTTGAAGGCGCGCATGGCGCGCTGGCAATCCGTGGTCGGGCTTGGGGATGAAACGGTTGCCCGCATGATTCATGCGGATGGCGTGGATATCCTGCTGGATTTGTCCGGACACTCCGCGCTCAACCGATTGCCGGTCTTTGCCTGGAAACCGGCTCCGGTACAGATCAGCTGGTTGGGCTATTTTGCCACGACCGGGGTTCTGGCCATGGATTATATCCTGGGTGACCCGATCAATCTGCCGGAAGAGGAGGCGGGCCATTTTTGCGAGAAACCCTGGAGATTGCCGGATTGCTATCTGTGTTTGACGCCTCCCGATCCCTCGCCACCGGTATCCGAACTTCCGGTGCTCACCCAGGGTCATTTCACCTTCGGCTCGTTCAACCATCTCGGAAAGATCACGGACGAGGTGATTCGTTGCTGGAGCGAGATTCTGCGGCGGGTTCCGAACAGCCGTCTGATGTTGAAGGGGCGTTCGTTCATCGAGCCGCAAGCCAGGGCGTTGATGACCCGGCGATTTGCCGCGCGCGGCATCGACGCCGACCGCCTGCTGTTGGAAGGGGCCTCATCGAGGGATCTCTACCTGGCCCGCTATCACCAGGTCGATATGGCCTTGGATACCTTTCCCTATCCTGGCGTGACCACCAGCGTGGAAGGGTTGTGGATGGGCGTGCCCTTCGTCACCCGAAAGGGGAGTCGTTATCTTTCGCACCAGGGAGAGTCGATTCTCTCCTGTGTCGGACTGTCCGAATGGATTGCCGAAGATTGCGACGCGTATGTGGAAAAAGCGGTTGCCTTTGCCGCGGATCGGGACGGACTGGCGCGCTTGCGGTCGGAGTTGCGCGCGCGCGCCATGCATTCGCCTTTGTTCGACCACCGGAGATTTGCCTGGAATCTGACCCAGGCATGGCGACGGATGTGGCGCATCTGGTGCGAATCGCGTCAATGACCGTAATCATGCCAACAATGATGACAACAGCATAAGGACAACGAACATGTCGCGCGCGCGTTCCTTGCTTCAACGCATCCGACCAACCCTTGAGACGATCATCGTGGATGCCGGCGCCAATCCCATGGATCCGACTGGGCACTATCGACCCTTGTTGGGACAGATTCCCAGCCGACTGTTTGGATTCGAGCCCCAGGCCGAAACCACCGCGCGGTTGAACGTCCTGCACAAACACCAGGAGATCTATTTGCCCTATCTGCTTGGTGACGGACGATTGCATACGCTGCGCATGTGTCGCGCCTCGGTGATGACCAGTCTGTTGGAACCCGATCCGGTCGCTTGCGGGCTTTTCCACCGTTTTGATCAGTTGACCGAGGTCGTGGAGCGCAAGAACGTGTGGACGCGGGCCCTGGACGATATCGAGGAGATTCCGCGGATCGACCATTTGAAAATGAATGTGTGCGGATCCGAGAAGATGATTCTCGCTCATGGTCGCAACAAGTTGTCCGATGTTGCGGTTGTTCAGCTCGAAGTGTCCTTTATCCCGCTGTATCAGGCTCAACCGACCATCGGGGAGCTGGATCTGCAACTTCGATCCATGGGGCTGATTCCGCACGCCATGCCCCTGATCAAGACCTGGGGCGTCAAGCCGCTGATCATCAACAACAGTCCTGGCTGGCCAGTCAGGCAGTTGCTGGTCGCGGAAATGGTGTATGTGGCGGACTATCGGAAAGTTGGGCAGTTGCCGACCGAATTGCTCAAACAGATGGCCCTGATTCTTCATTATTGTTATCAATCCATGGATGTCGTCCTGCTTTGTTTGAATGAATTGGCAAGCAGGAAGGAGGTGGATCACAACCCTGGTAAATGGTATGTTGATCATCTCGAGGAGTGCCTGACCCCCGCCGCATGATCGGTCCGACCGGTCACGCCGATCAGGATGCATGACGATGCATGGGCGGCTGTTTGGCCATCGCCAGACAACCGCCAAGGCGGATTGGGTGGAGACTCCGTGCAAGCCGCCATCACGCCTTGTCTCAACCAGAGGAGATCGAACGGTTTCAGGTCGTTCCTGGAGAGTCGTTGAACCACGCTTCCATCCACACAAGGAAAAACCAAAGCATGCGCAAAATTCCATCATTGAGCCAGATGGTGGTGGTTGGATTGGTCATTCTGTGCGTTGTGCTGATTTCGATCTCCTTTTTCCTGTTTCGGGAGACCGGTCGGATCCATCAGCAGGCCATGAACGATCATGGGTTCCTGAGTCTTCTGAATACCGTGCTGGAGGTGAGAAGATACGAAAAGAACTATTTCATCTTCCGGGATCGTGGCGCCTTCGAGAACGCCATGGGCTATCTGGATCAGGTGGAGCGGCAGGTGCGCGAACATCGAAGCGCCATTCTCTCCAGGGAGCATGGAGACCGCATCTTTCAGGGCATGGGGCAAGTCACCCTGGAGTATCGGGAGGCCCTGTTCAAACATCTCAATGCGCTGGAACAGGATCCCCATTCCACCCAGGCGCAAGAGGTGGCGATTCATCAACTGGGCAAGAAACTGATCGGCTTCTCCGAACAGTTGGCGGCAGATACCGAGGACAATCTCGTCGCCATCCTGGACAACACCCGCACGTCGATTGTCTTCATGGATCTTTTCTTCATCATGCTGATGGTCTTCTATGGCGTTCTGTTCTTGCGCAGGGCCTGTTCCCCCTGGTGCGATCTGCGTCGCGAGCTGGAACGGGTGCTCGAGGGCCAACAGGATCGGGTGCGCATGATCACCCCCGATTCCGAGGTGAACCATGCCACCTCGGTGATCAACAAGGTGATCGAACACGCCAACCTGCAACGAAAGGAGGCGATGCGTCGCTCACCCTTGGCCTTTTCCGATGAGGTGCTCTCCAGGCTGGTCAAGACGCTTGAAAAACCCATCACCAACATCTCGACCAGTTGTCAGATTCTCATGGAAGAGTCTTCCGGATGGTCGGGAGAGACCAGGGAGATGATCGGATGCGTGCAGCAGCAGGCCGAACAGGGCAGTCGGCTGCTGGCCGATATTCGCGAGTATGTTCAAGAGCAGGATGGCAACAACCGTCCCGTCAATCTCAAACACCTGCTTGAGAGAGTCCTGGTGAATCTGCACGAATCCCATGGAATATCCAGTGTATGGAAGATGGAAATCGCCTCTGGTCTGGAAGTGGCGGGCAATCCGAAATCTTTGGAACGCGGTCTGGTCGATTGGATGATGCAGGCCTTGCAACGCAATCCGGCATCCACGGACGAAAGCCTTCAGGCCCGTCGCGTCGGTCCGGATGAGATGCAGGCGCTGGTGAATCGCTCGGTACTGCGCCCCCTGGTTTGGCTGCCCGCCAACTGTCGTGACGTGGTGGAACTCTCCTTGCCCTGGCGCGAAGAGATTCAACCCATCCTCTCGCAGACCGATCCGGATGTCTCCTGGCTCTGTCTGCCGGGTGAGGATGGATCTCCCGGCATCTCCCTGCTGCCGGGCATCGTTCGTCGTCATCAGGGCGCCATGCTGCTGTTTGAAGGGGATGGGGATGCCGGTTGGCGATTTGCCTTGTGGCTGCCGGCTTCCGAGGGGGGGCGGGTTGACCGGATGGTGGAGATCTGACCCCATGTCGGAAGCCGCGCAGATACTGATCGTGGATCGCGACAAGATGGCCGTGCAGAATCTCGAACACATTCTGCGCAAGGAGGGGCATCCTGTCGCGGTTGCACCTGGAAGCGCCGCCGCTTTGCGGTATCTGGAGGAGTCCGCCCGTGGAACCGGGCGGATGGTTCAGGTCATTCTCGCCGATCTGGGGCTCGACCCCATGGACGCGAGTCAATTCCTGCGTCGTTGTTTGCGCCTGTGTCCCGCATGCGCCTTGATTCTCATTTCCGATACCGTGTCCGTCAACTCCGTGGTGGAAGCCATGCGACTGGGGGCGTTTCACTATCTGATCAAACCGATCCGACCCCAGGAGTTGCGCGAGGCGATCACCCATGCCTTCGCGAGACGCGTGGCGGATGGAGAGGTCCGGGCCAAACCATCCCCAACGCAAGGACGATCGCTCGCCACGTCGCTGATCACGCGGGATCCGGCCATGTTGAAGATCCTGGAGCAGGCGACCATCTCGGCATCGCTCGAACTGCCGGTGTTGATCACGGGAGAGACCGGAACGGGCAAGGAGATCCTGGCGAAATATCTTCATGACATGGGCAATCGTGCCTCCAAACCCTTCGTGGCGATCAACTGCGGTGCGTTTCAGGAAGAGCTTTTGACCAACGAGCTTTTCGGCCACGTCCGGGAAGCGTTCACCGGCGCGGTGCGCGATCGCAAGGGGTTGCTGGAAACCGCGCATGGCGGCACCGTGTTTCTCGACGAGATCACCGAAATGTCGTTATCCATGCAGGTGAAGCTGCTGCGGGTGATCCAGGAGAAGGAGTTGTTGCGCCTGGGCTCGACCCGCCCGGTCAGCGTGGATGTGCGTTTCATGGCCGCATCCAATCGGGATGTGCGCGCCGCGGTGGAAGCCGGCCAATTCCGCCGCGATCTCTATTACCGGTTGAATGTCATCGAGTTTCATCTTCCGCCCCTCTCTTGCCGGTTGGGAGATCTGCCTCTGCTGGCTCAACACTTCATCGACAAGCATGCCAAGGCGTTGCAGCGCTCCGTGACGGGCATTTCACGGCCTGCGCTGGATCGGTTGAGCGGTCACCTTTTCCACGGGAACATTCGCGAACTGGAAAACATCATTCTGCGCGCCGTGGCCTTCGCCCCTGGTGATCAGGTGGAGGTGAGCGATCTGCCCTCCTTTCTGGAGGAGCGCGCACCCGTCGGAATGTTCGCATCGCTCCAGGAGGGCGCCTATCCCTCGCTGGAACAGATGGAACGTGACTACATTCTCTGGGTTTGCAAGCAGTTGCAAGGCAACCAGGGTGAGGCGGCGCGCGTCCTGGGAATGGATCGGGTCTCCTTGTGGCGTCGATTGAAGAAAATTCACGGGCGCTCCGAACCCGAGAACACCTTGCATCCAACCGACGAACCCGCCCCTGAGTGACGGGTTGCTGGAACCGCCCCTTTGATCACCCCCAGGCGCGCGCCGCCGGAGAAAGCGGGTCATGCCCGGCTCACGATTGGTAATCCTCCAGCCAGCATGCGCGCGGATTCCTTCTGAACGTCATGATTCTGTTGCTGTCTTCCCGTTTGGCCGCGCGCCAGTATTTGAGGATCATATGCGTGTCGGTCAGTCCGACCATCTCGATTTTTCCCGTGTGATGGGACATGACATATCGCGCTCTTTTGACCAGTCCAGAGCATTCCACCTGCACCTGATTCAGAATTTGCAAACCGGTCTCCAGGGGCACGGTGAAATGTCGGTTGCCTCTGGATGGCCGGCACTGAAACAAATAGTAGGGCTGAACACCCGTAGCCGCCAGTTGCCGATACAGTTGGACCAGTACCTCTGGTTTGTCGTTGATCCCTCGTATCAATGGGGATTGATTCAAGATGATCACACGACTGGCCGTCAAACGGTCCAGACAGGCCAAGGCTTCGGGAGTCAATTCCCGCGGATGGGTGAAATGGGATATGAGGTAGATCCGCCTTTCCGGCATGGAGTGCCGTTTCAACACCTTGAGGAGTTCATCATCCTTCAGGATGCGTTGGGGCAAAAAGGCGGGCATCTTGCTGCCGATGCGAATGATGTCGATATGGTCGATGGCACGCAACCGGGTCAAGAGTCGATCCAGTTTTCTGGTGGGTAGCATCAACGGATCGCCGCCGCTCAGCAACACGTTGCTGACCTCCTCGTGCTGGTGAAGATAGGCGAAAACCTGATCATAATCGCGAACCTTCTCCGAATGGTCATCTTGAAAGATCCGCTTGCGGAAACAGTAGCGACAGATGCTGGCGCAACGGTCCGAGATCAGCATCAGAGCCGTGCTGGGATATTTGTGTTCCAGACCGCATATCGGCATGTACTGCGCCTCGTTGGAAGGATCCTCGCTTCCCCACGCCTCATGCTCCTGTTCGGAAGGGATCACCAGACGACGAATCGGATCCGCCGGGTTGCCCCAATCGATCAGGGACAGATAATAGGTGTTGGATAGAAACGAATCTTGATTGGAAACGCCGAACATGGCATGTACGGGATGCGCGGCAGTTCCGTGGCGATGGTTTGAGGCTTCGATTGCGGAGGTGTTTTGCTTGTTCATGGATAATCCTTTCGTCACGGGCCATACCCCGGTGGGGGAATGGGTGCGGTTTGGATGGTCTTGGGATTCATTAAAAATTGCAGAATGTGGGCCATATTGGTATAAATGCATTTATTTCAATAGTTTATAACGATTTTTTGCCGTTTTCTCCCCCGATCGTGTTGCATGCATGCAATGGAATCGGTTCGGAAAACCCTTGGGCGTGCAACAGTGCGGGCGGATATCTGATCTGTTGTTGCTGCAGGGTTGGCACCCTTTGCCGATACCGGGAACCGGTTCCGTGCCTTGACGGATCGTGATCGCCGCATGGCGTGCGCGGGAGCGGAAAGACCAGGACGGGAGTCCCGGTCCGGGTTGAGGCTTATCGGTTGGTGATTTTTTGGGGCTGGCAAGACGTTCCCGCAAGGGGAGCACGATCGGGGGGTGGGGGTTCGCCCCATCAGGCAGGTTTACCGTGGAATGCCCGCAAGGGAGGTCCACGATCGGGGGGGGGCGGGGCTCCCCCCAGGCAGGTTTGTTATTGCGTGTTCCGTGGTTGGACGAGCCTGAGTCTAGGCGGTGATGTTGTCAAAATTCCCTTCTCCCAGCAGCCCAACATAACCTGTTATCGTGAGAAGATCGTAAATGGTACGATTGATGTTGATGATCTTGATGCAATCTCTCTCTTTGACCAGTTCTCTCAAACGGAACAGGGTGGCGATTGCTGGCGAATCGATGTATTTTGTGTACTTGAAGTCTATCACGATGGATTCGCATTCGGACAAAGATTTTGAGCTGTTCAAAAACTTTTCCATCAGATAGTAATCAAACACCTCTGGAAGTTCAATCTTTGCAGAATTGTTAATCATTTCCACATTCAATTGCGCCATTATAGTCATCTCCTGACAACAAAAATCAATCAGAACCCAAGATCGACCGACCATCATCTATCCACCGTGCCGTTTCCAGACACAATGCATGGAATCGGCACGGTTCATATTTGACGAATATGGGCTCCATTTTCTACCATATTTTAAATTTTGCAAGAAAAAAAGATCGCCATGCCCATTCAAACCGTCCGATCCGTGTGGAATGCGGCGTTTCCGGGACGGGTTCCGGGTCGATTGAGCCGCCAGTGCCACAGGGTGAATCCCAGCAGGGCCACCCCGGACACCAGATGCACCTGTTTGAGGACGCGTCCGCCGATCAGGGCGGTGCCGACCAGCGTGACCAGGGCAGTGCCCATGCCCACCTTGGCCCATTGTCGATCCCGACGCTTCCGATTGGCTGGAACGCGTTCCACCGTCATCACGGCTTGAGTCATGGTGCATCTCCCGTTTTATCCAAGGCGGACAGAAGGTCCGTCGTGATCTGTTCGAAGCGCAGAAGTTTCCGTCCTCCGTGATCCTGCATGAACTCCCGCGCTTCCTGTTCATGGGCCAGGGGGATCAATTCGTGTCCCATGGGACCATGCACGTCCGAACCTGCGACATACCAGGCCGAACGGGCCGGAATGCGCTTCAGACCATAATAGTCGGTCACGTACAGTTCCCCGAGGCCCGCCGGATCGCGTCCGGGCGCATGGCGTTCCGGATTGGCCAGAAACCGGAACAGATCCTTGGCGCCATCGAAATAATGTACCGTACCATCCGACCAGCGCGCCAGGGCCACCCACTCCGGATATTTGGCGACGAACATGCCGCACACCGGGCATTTCGCCCCAGACGGAACTTCCCGGTCGGCTGGGGACTCTCCGGCGCTGGCGTTCCAGGCGCCGATCCAGAATATCAAGGCAAGCCAGATCGGCACAAAGGAGCGACTCTCCATCCGCTGTTTCATCCGCCCTGACCCGTTTTCTGGCGTCGTTCCATGCGGCGTTTGCGGATGGCCACGGTATCCTTGGCCATATCGGCATGGGCTGCGGTCAGGGCTGCCTCGAACGTCACCAGTTCCCCGCCCTGCTCCTTGCGCCTCGCCTCGGCCACGCCCCGATCGGCAAAACCGGGTTTGCCGCGGGTGGTCATGGCCGTTTTGATCGTCGAGCCTAGCAGATAGATCGCCTTGTCGCTCTCGACCAGGGGGCGCGGTTCGGTTTTGCCGCCGAAGTCGGCGACATGAATCGCCTTGGGACCGCGATCCAGATTGATCGCCAGACTGATTGCGGCACAATGCAACGAACAGACCCCATCCACCAAATCATCCTCGAAGTGGATCAGATGACGGCTGGCGTGGTGTTCACGCCGATTCATGCCGCAATAGGGACAGGTGGGATATTTTTCCAGCTCATTGTCCAAAGGATTGGGATCCCTGGGCTTTTTCGGGGTGAACTGCTCCGGGGTGCCGTCGGTGGGGCACGCGGAGGCTTCGGCCTCCGGAATCAACCCACCGACCACCGCCGCGCCCACCAGCCACGGCGTACCCAGGATCCATTGACGACGACTCGTATTCATGAAGAGGGTTCTCCAGGTCAAAAGGGGTGTGAATGAAACTGAAAAAAAAGCAGGCTAATGATCCGCCAGATGCCGCATGACATTGAAATAAGCCACCCCCTGCATCAGGGTGCCCACACCCAGCACGATCACCACCAACGCCGCGGCCTTGAGCAGATAGCCGCGCACCGTGGCGCCCAACCGTCCGAACAGGGTGCTGACGAACAGCATGGCCGGCAGGGTGCCGATCCCGAAGGCCAGCATCAACGCGCCACCGGTCACGGCGCTCTCGGCAGCCGTGGCCTTGACCGCCATGGCGAGCGTCAGGGAACAGGGCATCAAACCGTTGATCATGCCGCCGATCCAGGCCCCCTTCACCGGTCCGCTTTCGCCTGCCCGCTGGAAGAAGCGATACAGACGGTTCATCGGCCAGAAATCGTAGTTGACCCGAAACCAGCTCAAACCAAGCAGATCCAGACCCAGGGCGATCACCACCACGCCCACGACGATCTGCAACACCCCCTGCACCTTGCCGATCATGCCGGTGGAGGTCAACGCCATCCCCAGGGCGCCGGCCAGGAGTCCCACCAGCGCATACATGCCGATGCGACCGCCATGGTAGGCGATCATGGCGCCGATGCGGGCCTCGGAGGGGACGAAACGGATGAAAAAGGCCGAAACCAGACTGCCGCACATTCCCAGACAGTGGCCACTGCCCAAAAGGCCGGCCAGAAACGCCATCACGAGAATCTCAGCCATGCGCCGCGCTCCCGGAAGCGGCCTGTTCTTCCTCCTCGCTACCGTTCTCCATCTCCTCGGGCGGCCCATGTTGCAGCCGCAACGCGCTCAACACCACCGAAACCGAACTCATCGCCATGGCCGCCGAGGCGATCATCGGATTGAGTCGGCCCCTTGCCGCCTCGGGAATGGCCACCAGGTTATAGATCAAGGCCCAGAAGAGATTCTGCCGGATCACCGACAGGGTTCGGCGACTGAGCAGGATCGCCTCGGGAAGTTTCAACAGCTCACCCCCCACCAAAGTCATGCCGGCGGTCTCCATGGCCACGTCCGCGCCGCTGCCCATGGCAAAGCCCACATCCGCCGCCGCCAGAGCCGGCGCGTCGTTGATGCCGTCGCCCACCATCGCCACCCGCAACCCCGCCGCCTTGAGCCGCTGGACCACCGCCACCTTGTGATGGGGGCGGGCCTCGGCCAGGATCTCCCGGATTCCCACCCGCTCGGCCACATGCCGGGCCGTGGCGTGCAGATCGCCGGTCACCATCACCACCCGCAACCCCATCTGTCGCAGCCGTCGCACCGCCAAGCGCGCATCGGCGCGCACCGGATCGGCCACCGCGAACACGGCAGCCGCCGCGCCATCCACGGCCATCAGCAAAGGCGTCATTCCCTGCGAGGCCCAGCGATCCGCGTCAGCCTGCAACGGCGCGGTATCGATTCCGGATTCGGCCAGCCAGGCGGCATTGCCGATGGCAACCGACCGGCCCGCCACGCGCGCCTCCACCCCTTGTCCCGGATGGACGACAAAGGCTTCGCAATTTTCCAGCGCGTGACCGAGCGCGCGCGCATGGTTCACCACCGCCCGCCCCAGAAAGTGTTCCGACGGCAACTCCGCACTGCCCGCCAGGGTCAGGATTCGCGCATCGGACCAGGGCGAGAGCGTGTGAAAATCGATCACCCGCGGATGGCCGGCGGTCAGGGTGCCGGTCTTGTCGAGGATCACCACCTGCAACCGCGAGGCGATCTCCAGGCTCTCGCCGCCGCGAATGTAGATCCCGCGACGGGCCGCGTGTCCGGTTCCGGCCATGATCGCCGTCGGCGTGGCCAGTCCCAACGCGCATGGACAGGCGATCAGCAGCACCGAGACCGCGTTGGTCAACGCCACGCCGACCGGCCTGCCGCGCCCCAGCCAGTACAGGGCGGTCATGCCGGCCAGAAGCAGCACGCCGGGCACGAAGCGGGCCGACACCCGATCCACCAGTTTTTGCACCGGCAACCGGCTGTTCTGCGCCTGCTCCACCAGATGGATGATGCCGGCCAACACCGTATCCGCCCCCACGGCCCGCACCTCGACCTGCAAGGAGCCGGCGCCGTTGATGCATCCGGCCACCACCTTGTCGTCCGGCGACTTGCCCACCGGCAGGCTTTCGCCGGTGATCAGGGATTCGTTCACCGAGGAGTCGCCGGCCACCACCACCCCGTCGGCGGCGATCCGTTCGCCGGGCCGGATGCGGATTCGCTCGCCGACCCGCAACGCATCGATCGGCACCAACTCTTCGCGACCGTCCGGCAGGATCCGGGTGGCGGTTTCGGGTTGCAGTTCCATCAGTTGTCGGATGGCATCGCCCGCCTTGCCCTTGGCCTTCTCCTCCAGATAGCGTCCCAGCAGCACGAAGGTGATGATGCTGGCCGCGGCCTCGAAGTAGAGATGATGCCCGCCGCGCAGCCAGACCGGCACCGAGTACACATAGGCCGAACCGGCGCCCAGGGCGATCAGGCTGTCCATGTTGGCGCTGCCCTGGCGTGCCAGGAGCCAGGCCCGCTTGAAGATCGAGGCCCCGGCCCCGAACACCACCGGCGTGGCCAGCAGGAACTCCACGGTTTTCCAGCCCCAACCGCGCGGCATCAGCATGCCCAGCACCGCCACCGGCAGGGTCAGTGCCGCGGCCAGCAGCAGGCGTCGCCGCGCTTGCGCCAGAAGCTGCCGTTCCCGCTCGATCACCAGCCGGCGCTGGGTCGGGGTGTCCAGCGGGCGCACCGCATAGCCCAACGTGCTCACCACGCGGGCCACCTCGCCCCGGTCGAGTCGGCCCGCCACCTCCAGCATCCCGGTGGCGAAATGGACCTGGGCCCGTGTCACGCCCGGATGGCGCCGCAGACGCATTTCGATCAGCATGGCGCACGAGGCGCAGCTCATCCCCTCCACCGCCAGGGTGGTGCAGGCCCCGCTTGCCGCCGGAGCGTCGGGATCGACCGGTGCGATGTCGACCGCCGACGACAAGCGCGCGGCCACCACCTGGGCGAGCATCCCGCCGAGCAGGCGCAACAGCCACGCCTCGGCCATGGACTCCGGGTCGAAATAAATCGCCAGGGAGCCGATGCGCGCCGTCACCCGCACCTGGCGGATGGCGGAGTGTTTCATGAGCAGCACCGCCATCAGCGCGCAGCGCTCCTCGTCCCGCCGCAATCCGGGAATCACCACCCGCAGACGCCGGTTGAGCCGATGCGCCACCGCGAAACGGGCATCATCAGGCGTCGTCATCGTCCTCACTCCGCCGCGAGCGCACCAGCAGGAACACCAGGTAACCAAGGGCCAGCCACTCCTTGTAGTGGCCCAGGGGGTGGCGCAACCACACCTTGGTGATCCGGTCCCAGTGGACGCGGATCAGGTAGAAGGTCACCATTTCGTTGATGAAATGGATGATCGCGGTCTCCGGGCGCTTGCCGAAGATCTGCAACGCCGGACGGTTCTCCATCTGCTGACCGATCATGCGTCGGATCACCAGCGCCTGGGCGCGCCACAGCGGGATCCGGCCCAGGGTGTTCTTGAGCGCCGGAATGGCCAACAGTCGCTCCTTGAGGCTCCGGGAGATCGACGGACGGGAGGTGCCGAGGGGGCTCGGCGCGCGGACCGGGGCCGGGGAGACGGACGACGGCGACTTGAGACGGACCAGGAGTTTGGCCAGCAGTCGGGCGATCCGTCGGTCATCGGTCATGGTGGGCAGATAGTGGATCGCCAGCCGTCCGCCCTCCGGATCGAATCCCACGCGCCGCACCCCGAAGCCGGCCCGCAGACCGGCGGTCAGATAGCGTCCCACGGCGGGATGGCGCAGGGAGGGGGGGAGTTCCAGTCGCAACAGCCCCTCACCCCGATGGCGCACCGCCACCTGGGAGAACAGCTCCATCGGATCGCTCATGAATCGTGGCGGGGCGTGGCCGGGGTGTTGCCCGTCGCTTCGGCCTCGCGCGCCTCCTCCAGCAGGTCGTTGAGGGACTCTTTCTGGTGCAGCATGAAATCGCGGCCCGCGTCGCTGGCGCGCGAGACGGCGCCCGCGATCTCCTTGCGGTATTTGTAGGCCAGGACACCGGTGGCCGCGCCCAGCGCGAACATGACCAGGGGATGACGGAAAAACGAGGGGCTGATGGCCATGATGGCTCCTTCATAGATTAAAGTGAGTGATGATCGGTATGCGTCGTCCGCGTCCCTCTGTCCGCCGGCATGCATGCGGGATGCGTCAGGGGTCCGGGTCGGGGGCGCGGGCCTGTCCGCCTTTGTGCCCGATGGGCGTGGTTCCCGGATTGAGCATCTGATGGATCTGTCGGCAACTGTCGCAGCAAAAGCTGAACAGCCGTCCGTCGTCCGTCCGCACGGCGGGCGGGTCGGCGGGCAGGGGCAATCCACACAGATGGCAAAGAGCGGATGCAACGGACATCGCACGTTTCTCCCCCGAACAATCAGGTGGATTGGAGCCCATCATGAACCGGATGAGCCTTCGGATCAAGTCAGCGCCCCCGCACGGCGGGTTCCATCAGTCGGTCCAACTGGCCGGCGAGGGTCTTCTCGTCGATTTCCCCGATGATTTTGTTGACGATCTTTCCGTCCGGTCCGATCAGACAGGTCATCGGCAATGCATTCACCCCGTAGCGACGCGCCACCTGGGAGGAGCCATCCAGCAGCACGTCGTAGGTGAGCGCGAATTCGTCGGCAAAGCGTTGCGCCGTGGCGCGATCCTGTCCGACGTTGACCGCGACCACCCGCAATCCTTTCTCCTTGCGCTGTTGGTACTGTTTTTCCAGCACCGCCATCTCGGAACGGCAGGAGGGACACCAGTCGGCCCAGAAACGCACCACCACCGGATGTCCGGTCACGCCCTCGGGAATCGCGAGCGCCTCGCCGCGCAACGCCTCGAGTTTGAACGGGGGGGCGGGATCGCCCTTGGCCAGCACCGGCGCTTTTTCGCATCCGGCCAGCGATCCGGCCAGCAGGACGGTGGTGATCATCCGCATCATCCATCGTTTTGTCGTGGCACGCCCGACAGGAAGGCCCACGGTCGGGGGGTGAGGGGATTCTCCCCTCGGCAGGCACGTTTCAGCTTTCATCCGTCACTCCATCAAACGCAGGTGCGAGCGTTGCACCACCCAAACCAGCACGAGCGCCAGCAATCCGGACAACCGGATCACGACATGCGCCAGGCGACGGGCCAGAGGCCGCGCCGGATCCGGAATGTCGCGCGTTGCGTTCAAGTGCGCGGTCATGCCCAGACCCAAAGACAAGGCCGTGGCCAGGAACAGAGGCCCATGAATCCCATAACCGATGGCCTGATAATCGACTTTCAGCAGGCAGAACGGGCAGTGGTGGTTGGGGTGTTCGTAGACATACGGCGACACGAACGACACCACGCCCGCCTCCGTCACCAGCAGGTTGATCACGGCCAGCAGGGCCAGGAGTCGCGCGCCGTTGCCGGAGCGGGCCACCCGACCCGCGGCGGCGGTAAAGGTGAGCCAGGAGATTCCCGCCGCCCACATGGCGGGCCGCACCGGCCAGCCGCTCAACTCGGAGGAGAAGCTCTCCCCGCGCGCATCGAACAGTCCGCCGCAACACGAGGTGATCACATCGCTCTTGAGCCCCAGGAAATAGAACCCCTGCCACCAGGCCGCCAGGAGAGCCAGAGGCAGGACCGCCAGCAGCAGGCCGAATTTGGCCCGTGTCAACGGATAATCCGGACACTGCCCATCCAGAAGATGCACCACCAGCCAGGCGGCGGCCAGGAAAAACAGGCCGATGCGCAGATCGAGGGCGATGAATCCCCCCGGCGCGGCATTCAGCGTGCCCACCGCGCACATCGCCCCGGTGAACAGTTCCGACAGGGCATCCGCCGTATGCACCAGCAGCAGCAGCGACACCCCCTGGGTCAGACAGGCGAAGGAGACCAGGGCGCCCGCCAGCACCGTCTGCCGTTCCAGCCGCACCTGCAACGCGGTGGATCGGTTCACGTCCCAGTGGCGCACCACCCGCCAGGCCAGCACCAGGGTCCAGCCCAGCAGCAGGATGGCCACCAGGTCGGCGAACAGCAAGGCCAGGATCGCGGGTTGAAAGATCATTCACCCGCTCTCCACGATGCGACCATCGCGCAGCATCACCACCCGTTCGACCACCGGCGATCGTACCACCAGCGGATCGTGACTGGTCATCAGCACCGTATGCCCCTCGGCGCGCAATTCCGCCATGATCTCAAGAAACGCGCCGGCCAGTCGCGAATCGAGGTTGGCCGTCGGTTCGTCGGCGATCACCACGCGCGGGCGGTTGATCAGGGCGCGCGCCATGGCGGTACGTTGCGCCTCGCCTCCCGAGAGCCACGCCACCGGGCTGTCGGCCCGGCGGGTGAGATCGAGCCGCTCCAGAATCTCCAGGGCCGAGCGTATCACCTGCTGCCGGGGAATCCCCAGGGGAGCTGCCGGCAGGATGACGTTTTCCAACACGCTCAAACCGTGGATCAGGTTGAAGCGCTGGAAGATGAACCCGAAGGTGGTGCGGCGCAAGTCGGTGAGAAACCGTTCCGGCAACCCGGAGACCGGTTTGCCGTCGAGATGGATACGCCCTTCGCTGGGTCTGGCCAGACAGCCGATCAAGGTCAACAAGGTGGTTTTGCCCGAGCCCGAGGGGCCGGTGAACAGGGTCACCTCGCCGGAACGAATGGCCAGATCGATGCCATCGACTGCGGCAAAGGCGTTCGGTTGCCCCTCGTTGAAGATCTTGCGCACCCCTTCGAGCTGGATCATCGCATGACCGCGTCCGGATCGGTCACCGCAGCCTTCCAGGCCGGGATCATCATGGCGGCGATGAAGGGGAAGACCGTGAAAAAGAACAGGGTCAGAACCTGCAAGCCGTCCACGCGCGGCGGCAGGACGAATGCCGGATAGAGGACCGCCCACCCCTTGAGCATGGCGGCCAGAAGCGGCGCCGGGGCCACGAAGATATGCACATAGGCCAGCACATACCCCACCAGAAAAGCGCTCAACGACAGGATCGCCCCCTCCCAGAGCTTCATGGCGAGCACTTCGCCGGTCTGCCAGCCGATCGCCTTGAGAATGCCGATCTCGCGGCGCTCCTCCGCGCCCAGACCGCTGGCTTTGTCCCACACCAGGATCACGAAGGCCAGGAGCACCACGCTCAACAGCGTCAGCAGAATCCCCTCCCGCCAGTCGAACAGGGCGTGATAGGTGCGCAACAGCTCGGCACGCAGAATCGGACGCGCTTCGGGAAGGCGTTGCAGCACCTTCTCGGCCACCTTGCCCACCTCGCGGGGTTGGGCCACGGTCAGGGCCAGATCGGTGTACCACCCTTCCGGGATACCCAACAAGGGGCGCAGATCCGCCTCGTTCATCAGGATCAGATCGCTGCTGATCAGCTCCGAGGCCGCCGAAAAGGTTCCCTGCACCGTCAGGGAGCGGGAGTGTCCATCGCCCCCTTTCAAGGAGAAGAGATCCCCGACCGCCAACCCGCGCACCCGGGCGATACCGGCGCCGATGATCATCCGACCGGGTGGCGGCGGATCGTCGTGCGGGGTCATCAGGGTGTAGTTGGCGCGGGAGATGGGATCATAATGATACCCCCAAAGCCGGGGAAAGAGTCGTCCCACGCCCCGGATGCCCCGCAGACGCTCCAGATGATCTGCGGAGAGCAGCGCGTGTCGTCCCCCCTCCATGCGTTGCACCACCAGCTCTGGGGCATCGCGCAGCAGTTGACGGGCCTCGTGACGCAGGGCGTGCGCAAACAGCATCACCGAGGCGAGCAGGAACACCAGCAGGGTGTAGACGAGCCACAGCCCGATCTGATGGGCGCGGCGTCGGCCCATGGCGCGGACCGCATGGTCGATGAAGGCCGCCTGACGCTCAATCCACGGGGACATCATCGCCCTCGCTTGTCGCATCGTACGTCGGAATCCGCGCCGGCTGCACCAGGGAACCGCTCGGAAAGTGCTCCAGGGCCACGGGATGATCCTGAAACGGGGTGTGACGATCCGCCTGGGTGATGTGGCGCGTGTAGCGGGCTTCGGTGAACAGGGCCAGATCGGTGAGGAGCAGCTTTTCGACCAGTTGCCGCGACGCGGCGCTGTCGTGATGGATACCGCGCCATCCGAAGCTGTCCAGCAGGGTGGCGCCAAAGGCGATCAGACCGACCGCTCCCAGCCGGACCACCGTGCGTGCCGGTCTGCGGGCGTCGATTTTCACGCCTCCGCGTCGAGATGCGAAAGGGGGGATCATACTTTCTGTGCCGCGCGCGTGGCCGCCACCCGCAAGGCTCCGGTCAATCCGGCGCCCACTCCCCAGCGCTGGGCCATGGCCGGTATCAGGATGAGCGCGGTCAGGGTCAGCCCCGTACCCAGCAACAAGGAGCCCAACGAAATCGGCTTGTGGCGCGTAACGGATGGCGAGGGCGACTTCATGCGTGACTCCCGGAGCGCGTGCAAGGGTTGGGTGGTATCCCGACACACTCTAGCATAATGCCATCCAAATTGTATCTGTTTGATTTAAAAGGTTAGTCATCTGGAAAAAGGGTGTTTTACCGTGTCAATCGACACACCTGCCGTGTGATCTGACACAGTGTGTACACAGATGGGCGCGGGGTCACATGGTTTGGTTGTGTCGTTGCACCGGACGGGTGGAGCGTCGCATCGCCGCTCTGCGATCCGGCTACGACCTCCGCAGCGAGGCGTGCCTTTCACGCCTGGTCATCGCGCAGTGGCACCAGGTGCAACTGGCCATGCCGCACGCCGGGTTCGGCGACGATCGATTGTGAAAGCCGTTCCAGGCGACCGACCCCGCCGCGCAGCACCACGCTTTCCAGACAACGGTCATGGTCCAGATGGATATGCAGCGTCGCCTGGATCAGATCATGACCGTCGTGCTGCTTTCGGGTCAGACGGCGGGAGAGGTCTCGGGCTTCGTGATCATAGACATAGACCAATACCCCGACCCCTTCGGACTCCTCCGGGCCGGACAGACGCGCCTCGGCCAACTCCCGATGCAACAGATCCCGAATCGCCTCCGAACGGTTGCGATAGCCCCGCTCCTGGATCAGGGCGTCGAACTGTCGCGCCAGCTCCGGTTCCAGCGAAATGGTGAAGCGCTCCACATTCCGGCTCATGCCGCATCTCTCCTTTGACAAGCGAAACGTCGATCCATTAAACTCTGGACGATGTTATGATCTTTTTTTAATTCTTCATACCATTGCCAGGAGTCTTTGTCATGCACATGTCCGATGCCTTGTTGTCCGCGCCGGTGGGTTCCGCCTTCTGGTTGGCCTCCGGTGCGGCGGTGACGTTGGCCGCTCGACGGGTTCGCGCGATCTCTTCTCATGCGGCGCCCATGACCGGGGTGATGGGGGCTTTTGTCTTCGCGGCGCAGATGGTCAATTTCACCATCCCCGGCACCGGCTCCAGCGGTCATCTGGCCGGAGGCATGCTGTTGGCGATCCTGCTCGGGCCCCATCCGGCGCTGCTCGCCATGACCTCGGTTTTGACCATCCAGGCGCTTTTTTTCGCCGATGGCGGTCTGCTGGCCCTGGGGGCCAACATCGTCAACATGGGGGTGATCCCCTGTCTGGTGATCCACCCGCTGCTGTTTCGTTCTATGGCCGGCCCGCAACCGGTGGTGGGACGACGGTTGCGGGTCGCCGTGTTCATGTCGGCCTGGCTCGCCTTGCTGGTCGGCGCGTTGGGCGTGGTGCTGGAAACCTGGCTGTCCGGAATCTCCGAATTGTCGTTCACGCCCTTTCTTCTGACCATGGGATCGATCCATCTGGCCATCGGCTTGGTCGAGGGCGCCATCACCGTGGTCGTGGTCGAACTGCTGCTCAAGGCGCGTCCCGACTGGCCGTTGACCCGGCAGACCCCGACGACGCCTCGCGGCTGGGGCAAACTGCCGGTGGCGGTGGGAATCGCGGCCCTGCTGACCGGTGGCGTGCTCTCCTGGTTCGCCTCGGCCTCACCCGACGGGCTGGAGTGGTCGGTGGCCCGCCTGACCGGCAAGGCGGAATCCCTGGATGGCAACAGCGCGTTCCATCGCATGGCGGCGCGGATTCAGGCCAGCATCGCGCCCATGCCGGATTACGCCTTTCGGCCCGCATCCGATGCGCCGGAAGAGAAAAGCGAAAAAGGTTGGGGTGCGCCGGACGGTGCCTCCTCCCTGGCCGGCATCGCGGGCGGACTCCTCACCCTGCTGATTCTAGGATTGCTCGTCGGCATTCCGCAACGGCGGAAGAGTCCGGACGATCCGCGATCGGTTTGAACCCGCCATGTCCGGCACAACCCATCCCCTGGCGACTCTCGCGCGGGTGGATGAACTGGCCTTGGGGTGCTCTCCGGTCCATCGGCTGGACCCGCGCGCCAAACTCGCGACGACCCTGCTTTTTGTGCTGTGCGTGACCTCCTTCGACGCGCATGCCGTTGCCGGTCTGCTGCCTTTTGCCTGTTTTCCCCTGGTGGTGTCGAGGATCTCCGGGATTTCACCCACACGCATCGGCAAGGCGCTCAGGCCGGCGCTGCCATTCGTGTTGGCGATGGGATCTCTCAATCCGCTTCTGGACCGCGCGCCGGTTGCGTTGATTCCGGGTGTCGAGATCGCCGGAGGCTGGTTTTCGTTGACCTCCATTCTGCTGCGATTTTTGTTGGCCTTGAGTGCCTTGTTCCTGTTGACCGCCACCACCGGCATGCCTGCCCTGGGCGCGGCGGCACGACGTTTCGGCGTGCCGGCTGGGGTGATTTCCGTTCTTCTTCTCACCTGGCGCGCCATTTTTCTGATCGCGGAGGAGGGCGAACGAATGCGCCGCGCCCACGATCTGCGGGCCTTCGGGGTCAAGCGTCCTGCCTGGCCGGTCGCGGCCCGCCTGGTTGGACACCTGTTGCTGCGCTCCCTGGAGCGGGCGCAACGGTTGCATCAGGCCATGCTGGCCAGGGGGTTCGATGGAACGTTGCCCGCGCGGACTCTCTTGCGTTTTCACCCGCGGGACGGGGTGTTTCTGATGGGTTGGACGGTGCTGTTTCTGCTGTTGCGCTTCGATGATCCGGTCCCGCGTCTGGGAGGCTGGCTGATGGGATTCGTCCCGTGAGCGCGTCGTTGCTCGAAGCCATCCAACTGACGTTCACCCATGACGACGGGACGCGGGCGCTCTCCGAGGTCTCCCTGCGGGTGGATCCGGGCGAGCGGATCGCGCTGATCGGCGCCAATGGCGCGGGCAAGTCCACCTTGTTGCAGCTTCTGGCGGGTGTTCGGACCGAGCGGACCGGTACGCTCCTGCTGGATGGGGAGCCCATCCCGGTCTCGGCCCAGGAACGGTTGCGACACCGCGTCGGGCTGGTTTTTCAGGACCCGGACGACATGCTGTTCATGCCGACCGTGCTGGAGGATGTGGCGTTTGGTCCGATGAATCTGGGGTTGCCCGTCGAACGGCGGGAGCGGCAGGTTCGGGAGAGCATGGAACGCCTGGAGGTGTGGGAACTGCGCCATCGTCCTCCGTATCGTCTTTCGGGCGGAGAAAAACGCCGGGTGGCCATTGCCGCGGTTTTGTCGCTCCGTCCGGATTTGTTGCTTCTGGATGAGCCGACCTCCGGACTGGATCCCAAGGGACGGCACGCGCTGGAGCGGATCCTGGCGGGGCTCTCTTGTGGCTGGATCGTGGCCACCCACGATCTGGGCTGGATTCTGCCGCGTTGCCAGCGGGTCGTCGTGCTGCATGAGGGCAGGGTGTTCGCGGATCGGCCCGTGTCGGCCTTGCGGGACAACCCTGAAGTGCTGATCCGATGCGGATTGCTTGAGTCGCCGTCGGAGCATGCCTGCCCCTGGTGTGGCGCGGGTTGGTGACGAATGCGGTCATGAAAAGGGCGCCTTGCCGCGTGATCCGTTTGTTCGTGTCTCCCGCTCCAAAGGGAGAGGACGCATGGATGAGCCAGAACCTCGTGCATCGCCAAACACCGAACCATGGAACTCCCGAAGGGCGGTCCATGGTTCGGGGATGAGGGGGTCCCCCCATCTGTAAGTTTTGCGGACCGTTGAATCACCAGACCGTCTCACCTCCGTGCATTGAGTGGCGGATTTGTGCTAGAGTGTCTGCATGGCGTGACGAGATGGGTCGCCTTGAGGCCATCGTGAATCGCATGGCCCTGGAAAACTCCGAATCCGGCCCATTGCTCAGGTTCGCGGCACGCTTTTCCATGCAGCCACGGCTTTCCCGTGGGATACTCACACTTGAATAAGAGTCATGTGCAAACAAAATCAATATGTTGTGATCGCGATTCTTCTGCTGATTCTTTGCAGCCCGACGACGGCTTCCTTTGCCGAGGAAATACAGGATTATGTAAAATCCGATGCCATGCAGGCGCGAGATGCCCAGACATCGTTCGTCAACTTCATGAATGAAAAATACGGCCATAATCGTGAAATGCTCAAATTGCGTTATCAGCGTTTCCAGGCACTGGTCAACAACAAAGATGTGAGCAGAGATAAGGAGAAAATCGCCTTTCTGCGCACCGAACGCGAGGCGTTCGCCCTGGAGCGGAATCAACGTCGCGCCTACGAGCATGCCTTTCTCGATATCGGCTATGGCGTCACCATCTCCGGTCCCCATCTGGTGATGCGCATGACCTCTGCCCTGGATGTGCAACCTTCTGATAAAGTCCTGGAAATTGGTACCGGGTCCGGCTATCAGTCCGCGGTGCTCGCCCACCTCACCAACCAGGTCCACTCCGTGGAAATCATTGAACCACTACACAAACGAACCAGGGACGTGTTCGACAACCTTGTCAAGAATGGTCGGGCTGAATTCGAAAACATAAAACTCAAGTCAGACGATGGCTACCATGGATGGAGCGAGTTCGCCCCCTTCAACAAAATCATCGTCACCTGCGCCGTCGATCACATCCCACCGCCGCTGTTGCAGCAACTGGCACCCAACGGCATCATGGTGATTCCCGTGGGACCTCCTGGTAAACAAACCCTGCTCAAGGTTACCAAAGAGGTGGATGAACAGGGCAAAACCACCATCACGCGCCAAGATGTCTACAATGGCAGGCTTTCCGTCTCATTCGTTCCCTTCACCAAGGCGGATGGCGGTACCTGGAGCGGGAAGGGTACCCATTGAGCCGGCATCCATCAGGCGGTGTCCTGACGATACAGACTCACCGGTTCTCTTTCTTTGTGGCGGTTGCCCTGATTGCAGGGGCCATCATTTCGCTGCAAATCATCGCGATGCGGCTGTATGCCATTTCCGGTTGGGCCCATTTCGGTTCCACGGTGATCAGCGTCGCCATGTTTGGCTTTGGGTTGTCCAGCACCCTGTTGTGCCTTGGCAAAAGATGGCTGGAATGCCGAATGGAACTTCTGGCCCGGATTGGCTGGCTGCTCTTCGGTCCCCTGTGCGTGTTGGGTAACGTGGTGGCCCAGGATGCACAGTTCAACCCGATTTTCCTGCTGACCGACAACCATCAAATCGTCAATCTGTTCATCAACTTTCTGGCCTATGCCACCCCATTCCTCGCCGGGTCGCTTTTGCTGGGAATCGCCTTTTTTGCTGGCCGTCACCGCTTCGAATCGACGTATGCCGCCGACATGCTCGGTTCGGGTGTCGCTGGCCTTGTTTGCTTGAGTGTCATGCTCTGGGTGCCACCCGATTATCTTCTGGTCGTGCCCATCCTGTTCTGGTGGGCTGGTGCCATGGCGTGGTTCCACTCCTGGGGTGACAAACGCTTTTCCGGGTGGGTCTCTCTTTCCGGAATCATTACAATTGTTTTGCTTGTTTGGTTGCCCCAGATTCAGGTTTCCCCCTACAAAGGGGTGAGCTATGTCACCAAATTCCCGGACGCGAATCGCCTGTACCAGGCAACCGGTACGCACGGTCTGTTGGAAATCTATGCAAGTTCATACTTTCATTTTGCACCGGGCCTAAGCGACATGGCATCCCTGTCCATGGGAGAGCTTCCGAAAAATACCTATCTGGGCCTGTTCATGGACAGCGACGGACCTGTCGGCATCATGAAGCCGATTCCGTCAGACAAGCAGGACTATTTCCGTTTTCTCCCCATGTTCATGCCTTACCTGATCAACTCCCAACCTGAAAACCTGTTTGTCGTTCAGTTCGGTGGAGGAATCTCCACGCGTGTCGCATTGGCCGGTGGTGCGCATCATATCACCGTGGCAGAGGGAAATCCCATGATCCAGACTGCCCTGGCCAGTGAAACGATGCGTCCATTCACGGGGGATCTGTTCACGCACCCCAGGATCTCTCTGGTGCCGATGGATGGGCACCTGTTCATACGCAACACGGACCAGAAGTTCGATGTCATCGATTTGAGTTTGCCCGACTCTTCCGGACTTTCCAGCCCAGGCGGGTTTGCCGTCACGGAGAAGTACCTTTATACGCACGAGACCGTCACGGCCTACATCAATGCCCTGAAACCGGGTGGGATTCTGGCGGTTACGGTGTGGAATAAAGAGGATCCGCCCAAATCGACCCTGCGTCTTTTATCGACGTTGGCCTCGGTCGGGCGAACCGTGGCAAGGGAACAGGTCACCGACTCTTTCTACGTCGTGCAGGTTTTTCTATCCACGGTTACCGTGCTATACAAGAAAGGGGGCTTTCTTCCGGAAGAGATCGCCAGGCTCGATCGTCATGCCAAGGAGATGGCTTTCGACGTGGTATACCGACCTGGAGAACGGTTTCAAGGGAAGGCATCCCTCCTGCTGGCCGGTGTGCGCCAGAACGTTCTGGGTGTCGCGTCCACGGATCGGAACGAAGGAGAGGCCCATCTTCCTGACGTGGACGAGGGCGAAGATTTCTCGATGGCCGCTGTTTATCGGCTCCTGCTGGATCGTATGATCCGTGGAGAGCATACGGAGGATCTGGCCGCGTATCCATTCGATATCGCACGCCTCACCGACGACCGACCCTATTTCAGCGGTTTCATTCGGCTCAAGGATATTCCCGCCTTTGCCAACAGACTGGAGACCATTTCCGACGAGTGGGGTTATCTGTTGTTGTGGTTGACCTTGGGTCAATCCGTTCTGGCGGGGTGCATCTTGATTTCGCTGCCTCTCCTTTTCGCCTGGAAAACGATCTTCGCGCCACAACCCGGAAAGCTTGGAATCTTTGGATATTTTTTCTCGCTCGGGTTGGGGTACATCCTGGTCGAGGTGTCGTTGATCGGGAAATTCATCAGTGCCTTGGGTAACCAGGTGATTTCAACCAGCGTATTGATCACCGGGATGTTGATCAGTACGGGTCTGGGGTCCTTGGTGGCGGGACGCTTTCTGGCGCGATCCCAGACGGTCATGCCCCTGATCTTTTCGTCGATCGCGGGTCTCCTGGTTTTGTATGGAACCCAACTGGGGGTGTGGTTGCCGGCGATTGGAACGCTCTCCTGGCGGATTGTCGCCTGCATCTTATTGATTTTCCCGTTGGCGTTCTTGATGGGCTTTCCATTTGCCACCGGCATGAGTTGGTTGGCCAGGCTTGGCAAGGAACATTTCTTTCTGTGGGCCTGGGGCATCAATGGCATGTTTTCCGTGATGAGCGCGGTTCTCGTGCCACTCATCTCCGTCAGTGTGGGTCTTTCGGCCAACCTCTATCTGGCGGCAGCGCTCTACCTGCTGGCCTGGCCCTGTTTCTTCGCTTTGTTGCGTCCATCCCCTTTGACCTGACTCCGGCAGTTCTCTCTGCTTTTGCGGTCAAAATGTCACGGATGGCTTTCTTGATAATCACCATGCCGGGCATCCGTTCGGCCTTGATGTCATGGATCATCCTCTCCCGATCTTCCGGCGACGCCTGGTCGATCATCCGTTCGGCCTTTCCCCCAGGACACGCGCGCGCATCACCTCTTTGGTCCGCCCTCCTCGGGGCCGCATCCCAAGGTCCATGCCTAATGTCTCGGCCCTCCTCGAGGCCGCATTCCGAAAATCTATTCCAAACGTCGGGAGAGCAACCGTTGCAGTTGTCGGGAACGATCGTATACCCTTCGGCGAGCATGACTGGCCTGCCTCCCGGATCGCGGCGTGACACCGAAACAATTCCCGGAACGGGCCGATCCTGCCATGTACAAGGCCAAGAGGTCCGGCGGTCGGCAGATCGCCACCGTGTGATGGATCAGGAGAGGGCAGGTCAGCCAGGGACATGAATACCCCAGAAGAACATCCGTTGTTCGAAGAGTTCCGGCAGGCGCTGGAATCGTTTGATCGGACCCTGGCCGAGCGGTTGTTCGGACAGGCGCTCGCCATGGGTTCTCCGCTGGAGATGGTGGAAACGCTCATCGTGCCCGTTCTGGAGCGTATCGGCGGCGATTGGGAGAGCGGTCGCGTGGCCCTTTCCCAGATCTACATGAGTGGCCGGATCTGCGAGAGTCTGGTCAGCCGGGCCTTTCCGGTGGATGCCCCGGAGATGGACGAGTCCCAACCCAGGCGGGCGATCGTGGTGCTGCATGACTATCACCTGATGGGCAAGCGCATCGTGCATTCGATGCTGCGCGCCAGCGGCATCCGTCTGTTGGATTACGGACGCATGTCCGTCGAGGAGGTGGTGGAGCGGGTGATCGCCGACCGGTTGGACGAGTTGCTGGTTTCGGTGCTCATGTTGCCGTCCGCGCTCAAGGTGAAGGCGTTGCGTCACGCTCTGCGCGAGCGGGGTGTGCAGCCTCGGATTCTCGTGGGCGGCGCGCCGTTTCTGTTCGATCCGGAACTGTGGCGGGAGGTGGAGGCGGATGCCATGGGGCGGAGTGCCGCCGACGGGATCCGGGTGCTGCGTCGCTGGCAGAAGGGAGCGTTCGCGTCATGACTCCCATGCAGAGGGTGCAGACCACCCTGGCTTATCGGGAACCGGACCGGGTGCCCTGGTTCTTGTTGACCACCATGCACGGCGCCAGGGAACTGGGCCTGACCATTCGCGACTACTACGCACGCGCCGAACATGTGGTCGAGGGGCAGATGCGGCTGCTGGCCAGGTACGGGGGGGATTGTGTCACCCCGTTTTTCTATGCGTCGATGGAGATGGAGGCGTTTGGGGGTTCGACGCTTTTCGTGGACGACGGTCCACCCAACTCCGGTCCGCCGATCATCCGGGAGTTCGACGACATCGACCGGCTCGAACCGCCACGGGTTGCCGACTCTCCACCGTTGTTCCGCATGCTGGATGCCATCCGGGGACTCAAGGAGCGGTTGGGCGACCAGGTGCCCATCGCCGGATCGGTGATCTCGCCGTTCTCCCTGCCGGTGATGCAGATGGGATTCGACCGCTACGTGGAGTTGATCTACGAACATCCGGCCCGTTTTGAGCGGCTCATGGCGATCAACGAAGCCTTCTGCGCGGAGTGGGCCAACGCCCAGTTGCAGGCCGGAGCCACGGCCATCGGTTACGCGGATCCGGTGTCGTCCACCACCAACATTCCCCGCGAGATCTTTCTGAAGACCGGATTTCCGATCGCCCGTCGGATGCTCTCGCGGATTCAGGGGGCCACGTTGATCCATCTGGCGGCGGGTCGGGGGTTGCCGTTGGTCGATGATCTGGTGGCCACGGGGGCCGTGGGCGTGGGGGTGAGCGCCCTGGAGGATCTGGGCGACTGGAAGGCGGCATCAGCCGGACGACTCACCCTGGTCGGCAATCTGAATGGTGTGGCCATGCGTCGCTGGACGCCCGAGGATGCCGAGCGGGAGGTGAAGGAGGCGATTCGTCGCGCGGGCGTGGGGGGCGGTTTCGTGTTGTCCGACAACCACGGGGAGATCCCCTTCCAGGTTCCCGACGCGGTGCTGTTGGCCATTGGGGAGGCGGTGCGCCGCTGGGGACGTTATCCGTTGGATTGGTGCGATGCGTGAATTGCTGAGCGTTTTGTGCTGCCAGGCTTTCCATCCGGAACTGGAAGCCGCGGCGCGGGCCGAAGGGTGGGACGATGTTCGGGTGATCCCCTATCCGGTGCGGTGTGGCTGTCCGGCGGTGCGTTGGGAGGAGCTGTTGCCGCTGCTGCCGGCGGGCACGACGGGCGTCGCGGTGATGGGGCGGGCCTGTCTGAACGGGTTGGAACCCCTGGAAGGTTCGGAGCTGGTGACCTTGATCGAGCCGCAACAGGAGTGTTTCCATCTGGTCGCGGCGCCAACCCTGGTGAACGAGGCCATCACGCGGGGATCCTACCTGATGACCGCCTCGTGGCTGGCCGAATGGCCGGCGCATCTGGCGAAGTTGGGATTCGAACCCGATCAGGCGGGAGAGTTCTTTCGCGATTTCGCCTGTGAACTGCTGCTGCTCGACAGCGGGCAGTTGTCCGATGCCGGGGAGCGGTTGCAGTCCATGAGTCAGGCCGTGGGTCTGCCGGCGCGGCGGGAACGGGTGGGTCTGGACATCACGCGCCTTCTGCTGCGGTTGACCGTGAATCGGTTGCGTTGGGAGTTGGAGCGGCGTCGGGTGCGGCGCAAGGATCGGCGTCAGGCCCGCGAGGTGGCGGATCTGACCACGGCGATGGATCTGCTCGGACAGTTGGCCATGCTCCAGGATGAACCGGAGGCGGTGGCTGCGATCGAGGAGATGTTCCGGATGCTGTTCGCGCCTTCGGAGTTGTTTTTCGTCGGTTGGGCGGAGGGGGTATGGCAGGGGTTGGAAGCGCTCTCTCCCTCCTTGAGCGCGCAGGTTCGCGGGTTGCGCGAGGAGTGGGCCTGGACCGCGTCGGACACCGGATTCCTGTTGCGACTGGAGCGTTCCGGCCATCTCCAGGGGGTGTTCGTCGTCGAGGGGCTCTCTTTCCCGGCCTATCGGGAGGGGTATCTGGAGACCGCCCGTTCGCTGGCGGGCATTTGCACCCTGGTGATCGAGAATGCCCGCGCCCTGCGGCGGATCAAAAGGGCCGAAGCCGCCTTGCGTCGCGCCACCACCGAGCGGTTGCGGGAGAGCGAGATCCGTTTCGAGGCCACGTTCGAACAGGCCGCGGTCGGCATTGCCGTCGTTTCACCGGAAGGACGCTGGTTGCGGGTCAACCGCAAGTTGTGCCAGATCGTCGGCTATGCGCTCGAGGAGTTGATGCATCTGACTTGTCAGGAGATCACCCATCCGGATGATCTGGACAAGGATCTGGAGAATGTGCGGCGCATGCTGGCCGGAGAGATCGCCAACTACAGCATGGAGAAGCGCTATTTCCACAAAAACGGCGATGTGGTCTGGATCAACCTGACGGCATCCCTGGTTTGGCGCGCCTCCGGGGAACCGGATTATTTCATCGCGGTCATCGAGGAGATCCAGGCGCGCAAGGAGGCCGAATCCGCCCTGCGGGAGAGCGAGGCCCATCTGCGCGAGGCGCGGAGATTGGCGGGATTGGGGGATTGGAAATGGGATGTGCGCACCGGAACGCATGCCTGGTCGGAAGAGGTGTTTCATCTGCTGGGGCGTGATTCTTCCCGGTCGCCGGTGGGCTACCCGGAGGTGAGCGCCTTTTTCACGAGGGAGAGTTGGGAACCCCTGGCCGCTGCCGTGGAACAGACCCTGGCGCATGGGACGCCCTTTGGTCTCGATGCCGAGGTGGTGCCGGAAAACGGGGGCGGCACGCGCTGGGTGACGGCCCGTGGAGAGGTGATGCGCGATGCCGATGGCGCGGTGCGGATGCTGCGTGGCACCCTTCAGGATATCACCGAGCGCAAGCGGGCCGAAGAGGAGATCCGGACGCTCAACGTGGAGTTGGAGGCGCGGGTGATGCAGCGAACCGCGGAACTCGAAGCGCTCAACCAGGAGTTGAAGGAGTTCGCCTATGTGGCCAGTCACGATCTCCAGGAACCGCTGCGCACCATGAACAGCTACGCCGAGTTCTTGCGCGAGGATCTGGGCGAGGCGTTGATCCAGGGAGCCGTTGAGGAGGATTTGCGCTTCATCTCCGATGCGGCCAGGCGGATGCAGACCCTGGTTCAGGATCTGTTGGCCTATTCCCGTTCCGGGCGGCTGGAGGTGAAGGATCATCCGGTGGCGCTGGGAACCTGTCTGACGATGGTGCGCGAGAATCTGCAAACCAGTCTGGAGGAGTGCGCGGGAACGCTGACCTGGGGTGAACTGCCCACGGTCCGGGGAGAACGGTCGGCCCTGATCAGCGTGTTCCAGAATTTGCTGGGCAATGGTCTGAAGTTCCGTCGATCCGGGGTGTCGCCCGTGCTGCGCGTGGAGGCGGAGGCGGACGGGGAGGCGTGGCGGATCCGGGTTTCGGACAACGGGATCGGCATCGAGGAGAGATATCTGGAGCGCATCTTTCTGCCGTTCAAGCGGTTGCACGGCAGACAGGCCTATCCGGGCTCCGGTCTGGGGTTGGCCATCGTCAAGAAGATCGTCGAACGTCATGGCGGTGGCATTCGGGTCGAGTCCGAACCGGAGCGGGGCAGCGTTTTCACGGTGACTCTGCCGTGTTGGCATGACGATGGGAGCGTATCCTGAAAGGGGGCGCGCGAGATCGGACGGTGATGTCCGGGAAGATCGTTTGACAGGCGACAAGGGGAGCAGGGGGAGAGATGGTGTTTACGGATCAATCAGGCAGAAAGGCCGTCGTGCTGTTGGCCGAAGACAACGAACCGGATCGGCGCACGGTGGAGCGTGGTTTCGTCAAGGCCCGGCTGGCGGTGCGGTTGTTGATGGTCGAGGATGGGGAGGCGTGTCTGGATTATCTGTTCAAACAGGGCCGGTACGCGGATTGTCAGGATTGTCCGCGTCCGGATCTGTTGCTGCTGGATCTGAACATGCCGAAACTGGATGGCCTGGAGGTGTTGCGACGCATTCGCGCGGATGGCGACCTGCGCTCTCTGCCGGTGGTGATGCTGACCACCTCGGACGACGAACCGGTCGTGGTTGACGCCTACGCCAGAGGTGTCAATGCCTTCATCACCAAGCCGGTCGATCCGGGACGGTTTCTCGACGTGGTACGCAAGCTGGGCGAGTTCTGGTTCGAGTTGGTGGTCACGCCATCCGGCGTCGTTGAGGGGAAGGCGCCATGAATTCGATCATCAAGGTGTTGATCGTTGACGACAATCCCGCGGACCGTCGGCGCGTGCAGCGCTGGATGGAACGGCTGTCCGGCTGGCGTTTCGAGATCCGCGAGAGCGCTGGGATCGAAGCGGCGCACGAGACGTTGAGCGATTTCACGCCCGATATCGTCTTCGTGGACTACCAGTTGGGCGCGGGCACCGGACTCGATCTGGTGCGCGGCGTTTCCGAAGAGGTGCGCAATGACAGCGATTTCATTCTCCTGACCGGTCAGGGGGACGAGGAGGTGGTGGTTCAGGCGTTGCGGGCCGGCGTGGTGGATTATCTGACCAAGGATACCTTGTCGCTCGATCTGTTGGAACACACCATTCGTTCGGCCTTGCAACGCATACAGGACCGACGCGCCTTGCGTCATCGGGACGCGATTCTCACCGCCATCACGCTGGCCGCGGAGATCCTGCTCAAATCCGAGGATTGGCGTGATGGCATGTCGGCCCTGCTGGCCGCCCTGGGCACGGCTGCGAACGTGCGGCGGGCGGGGGTGTTCCAGCTTCGGAACCGTGCCGGCACCGATGACGAACCGGTTGCCGGACTGTTGTTCGAGTGGGTGAAGGATCTCCCGGGCCAGGACTCCCCGGAGCTGTCGCATCCGGATCTGCATTTCCAGGAGATGCTCTCCCCGTCCGAATCGCGGGATCTGCTGGCCGGAAAAGCCGTTGTTCTGGCCGCCGGATCGTGTGTCGGTGGTGAAAGGGATCGCCTGATCGCGCTTGGACTTCACACCACGCTGTTGATTCCGATTTTTCTGGCTGGATCCTTGTGGGGCGTGTTGCGTTTCGATGAACGTCGCCCGGAACGTATCTGGTCCGCGCTGGAACTCGATGCCCTGCAATCGGCGGCCAGCATCCTGGGAGCCGTTTTGCGGAGGGAACGTCTGGAGGAGTCGATGCGGCTCCAGGCCACGGCGCTGGAGATGGCCGCGAACGCGATCTTCATAACCGACGCGGAAGGGTGTTTTCTCTGGGCCAATGATGCCTTCTTCCGCATCACGGGCTACTCCTCCGAGGAGATCCTGGGCGGAACGCCGCGCATCCTCAAGTCCGGACGGCATGATGACGCGTTCTACAGTCAGTTGTGGAACACGATTCGGGATGGTCAGGTGTGGCGGGGCGAGATGGTGGATCGTCACAAGGATGGTCGTCTCTATTTTCAGGAGACCACCATTTCACCGGTTCGGGACCGTGCCGACAGGGTGAGCCGTTTCGTTTCGGTTCAGCAGGATCTGACGTTGCGCAAGGAGGTCGAGGAGCGGTTGCGCACCCAGGCCGAATACGATCCTCTGACCGGCCTGCCCAACCGACGTTTGTTCGAGGATCGCCTGATACAGGCGCTGGCCCTGGCAGAGCGAAGCGGAACCTACATGGTCCTGATGTTCGTCGATCTGGATCGGTTCAAGGCGGTCAACGATACCTTGGGACACGATGCGGGAGACGCGTTGTTGAAGGAGGCGGCGAATCGGATCGCGTCGTGTGTGAGGCGTTCGGATACCGTGGCCCGGTTGGGCGGGGATGAATTCACCGTGATTCTCCACAATGTCGTGCATCCGAGACTCGCGGACCTGGTGGCTCTCAAGATACTCGAACAGCTGGAACGCCCTTTTTTCCCGACCGGTCGGGAGGCGCATATTTCCGGAAGCATCGGCATCGCGATCTTTCCGGACGATGCCCGGGAAATGGAGACTCTCGTCAAGTGCGCGGATGAGGCGATGTATCGCTCGAAGAAAGCGGGGCGTGCCACGTTCCATTTCCACGATCCGGCCATGGTCCCGGATCCGGCGGTTGCGGGATAGGCCCGGAACCGGGAGATCTCCGGCGGGGTTCGCGACTTTTCCACCGGTGCAAGGAGTCGGCGGGGGATCAAGGGGCTTCGTCAACCCGGCGGTCCGTTTTCACGGGGGGAGCGGTCGGATAGCCAGCGGGAGAGGAGTTCGATCAGATCGTCGTTGCGAATCGGTTTGCACAACACATCGTCCATGCCGGCATCGAGACACGCCTGTCGATCTTCGGGCATCGCGAACGCGGTCATCGCCATCACCGGAAGGGGCGGTCGTCCGTTCTCCCGCTCCTGCTGTCGCAGGATTCGCACGGCGCTCAGACCATCCATTTCGGGCATCTGAACATCCGACAGCACCAGCGCGTATGTCTTGACGGCGATCATGTCCAGCGCCTCGCGTCCATTGCCGGCCAGATCCGGTCGCACGCCCAATTTCTTGAGCATTTTCAAGATCACCAGTTGATTGAGCAGATCGTCTTCCACCACCAGGACCGGCAGTCCCTTGAGCCGTTTGATGAGCCTCGAGGAGACCGTGTCCGTTGCGCCGGGCAGCGCTCCCAACCGGGACTCCTCGCGGAGCGGATGCAGGCCGTGGCGGAACGGAACGCCTTCGGTTGCGGGAATGGGAATGGTGAAATAAAAAACGCTCCCTTCGCCAGGTGAACTCTCGGCCCAGATGTTGCCGCGCATGATCTCCACCAGCCGTTTGCTGATGGCGAGTCCCAGACCCGTGCCACCGAATTTGCGGTAAATGGAGTCGTCCGCCTGGACGAAGAGTCCGAAAATCTCCCCGAGTTTTTCGGCGGGGATGCCGATTCCCGTATCGGCGACCGAAAACATCAACCAGGATCCCTGTTGATTGAAATCGTGCTCCACGGAGACCCGAATCCAACCGCGTTCCGTGAACTTGATGGCATTGCCCACCAGATTGATCAGCACCTGACGAACGCGCCGATAGTCCCCCTTCACCGCGTTCTGCACGCTTGTCCCAACCTCGCAGATCAGGCGCAACCCCTTTTGTCGTTCAGCCGGGATCCGCATGATGTTGCATACGCCGTCCAGCAGCGCGCGCGGGGAGAACTCCTCCTCATCCACGCGCATTTCGCCGGATTCGATCTTGGCCAGATCGAGTATGTCGTTGATCAGGGTGAGGAGCGCATGGCCCGAATCCTTGATGATCGCCATCGCCTGGGCCTGTTCCTCGGGCAGTTGCTCCATGCTCATCAGATCCGCCATGCCGATGATGGCATTCATGGGCGTGCGAATTTCGTGACTCATCGTGGCCAGAAAACGGCTTTTGGCCAGATTGGCCTTTTCCGCGTTCAGCTTGGCGCGACGCAACTCCTCTTCCACCAGTTTGCGTTCGGTGATGTCGCGCATCGAGGCCAGCCAACACGGATCTCCCTCCCAGAGAATCCGGCTCACCCGCATCTCCACCACCCGCCGTTCCGTTCGGCCCGCCGGCACCACGTCCAGCTCCGTGGTTTGATTGTCTCCCACGATGGGAAACCCGAATTCGTCGCCGACGCACAAGGCCGGACCGCCGAGGATCTGTTCCATGGCCCGGTTGAGAAAACGGATCATGCCATCCTGGTCCACGATCAGAATGCCGTCCGCGACATTTTCCACCAGATGCCGGAAACTCGAGTGGCTCTCCACCAGACGGATCTGGGTGCGGTGGCGCGCGATGGCATACCGGACCGAACGGGAGAGAAAATCGCCGGGGGCGATTTGCAGCGCGGTTTTGACCAGGAAATCCTGAGCGCCGCGTCGGACGCCCTCCAGGGCGAACTCCTTGTCATCCAGGTTGGTCAGGATCACCACCGGCAGGCGGGGTTGTGCGATGCGGATCGCGTGCAGGGTATCCAGCCCCTGACTGTCCGGAAGATTCAGATCCAGCAGCACCAGATCGAAATCGTGTTGATCCAGGGCCAGCAGGCCATCGCGCAGGGTGTCGGCCAGCGTGACCCGATAGGGGAGGGGATCGCTCTCTTCGAGAAGCTCCCGGATCAGCAGGGCCTCGGCGGGGTGATCCTCGATCAGCAGGATGGCAATCGAAGGGGACGGCATGGCGCTCATCTCGTCTGGTTTTGTCTTTTGGCGGTTTTGACCTGATACATGGCGGCATCGGCCTCGAGGATCAGTTGTTCCAGGTTGCATCCGGCCTGACAATTCACCTCGACATGGCCGATGCTGAACGAGAGTTTGAACGGGCGACCGGGCTGGGCATTCAGACGGGCAAGTTCGGTTTCCAGGCGGGTGAGGATGGAGTCCGCGGGAGCGTGATCGCTTTTCATGCGGAGCGAGAGCGCCAGAAATTCGTCGCCACCCAGACGGGCCAGGATATCGGACTTCCGGAACGCCCGGCGCATGACGCCCGCGGTTTCCACCAGCGCCTGATCTCCGAACTTGTGGCCCAGGCGGTCATTGATCCCTTTCATGCCGTCCAGATCGATGAAGAACATCAGAAAGCGGGTATGGGTGCGTTCGGAAACGGACAACTCCTGGGAGGAGAGCAGAAAGAATCCCCGTCTGTTGTTGAGTCCGGTCAGTTCGTCTTCCATGGAGAGTTGACGCAACTGATCCCGCAACTGGACATTTTCGGTCACATCCCGCAAGGAGACCAGCAGGGAATCCCGTTCCTGCCAGCGGGAGATGACCGTGCGCATTTCGACGATTCCGACCTGTCCGTCGGCACGCACCACATCCAGTTCGGTAACGCTGTCGGAGCCGACGGGAAAACCGAACGGCAGGCCGATCATGGCGTTTGCCTCCCGGTTCAACATGTTCGTGGCTGCCTGATTGACAAAGACCACGCGTCCCTCTTCGTCCAGGATCAGGATGCCATCCACGCTTTTATCCACGATGGACTGGAAGCCATCCTTGCTGGCGCGCAGCGCGGCCTGAAGGTTGAGTTGGGTGGAGATGTCCTGCGCGGAGCAGACGTATCCCGCCAGGGAGCCATCCTGGGTGCGCAGCGCGGAGACGGAAAGAATCACCGGGATCTTGCGGCCCTTTCCGGAGAGCAGCCACCCCTCCTGATCACGGATCGCGCCTTGATGGGTGATCGTCAGCATGCACGCCTCGACCCACAGTCTGCCTTCCGCCAGAAGGTGCCACACCTCCGTGCCGAGCAGTTCTTCCGGGGGTCGTTCCAGAAGCGTGCAGGCGGCCTGATTGGCTTTGCTGACCTTTCCTTCGGGGCTGCTCACGATGACCGGGTTGACCATGACGTCCAGGATCTCTTGCAGATGATCCCGTGCGGCGATGGCCTGTGCCATGGTGGTTACAAGGTTGGTCAATTGACCTGCGTCGATCGACGCCAACTTGTCCTGATCGTTCATGTTTTCAGTGGATCGTTTCGGGTGTTCGACAGCGTGCCGATGCGTTTCCGGATGGGTGGGGGCCGTACTTTGAGAAGGGTCGGAGTGGCTGGAATTGTTTCGTCGTCCGCATCGTTCCGCGTCGGAAGTCGGGGTTTTCCGTTCTGGAACGGTGGGGATCCCCATGTCAGAGGGCGTCGCCGTTTTTGGGGGGGAGTTTCACCACCGAGAACCAGAAGTTCTCCACGGACTTGACAACCGCGAAGAACTGATTCAGATCCACGGGTTTGGTGATGTAGCAGTTGGCGTGGAGCTGATAGGTGCGCAGGATGTCCTCGTCGGCGCGGGAGGTGGTGAGCACCACCACGGGGATGGCTTTCAGTTCTGGATCCCCCTTGATCTCCTCGAGCACCTCCCGGCCATCCCGGCGCGGGAGATTCAGATCGAGCAGCACCACATCAGGCCGGACGGCATGGGCGAAACGCCCCTTTCGGCGCAGAAAGTCCAGGGCCTCCTCGCCGTCCTCGACGACGTAGAGGCGATTGAGCAGCTTGGAGTCGGCCAGCGCCTCGCGGGTGAGTTCCACATCGCCTGGGCTGTCCTCGACCAGCAGGATTTCGACGGGTTTGGCATGTTCCGGGTCCATCAGGGCATCTCCCTTGTCTGACAAGGCGTTTTCGATCTGGATCCGGCGGTTGCGGGGGCTTGCATGGGCACGCATGGGGGGCAGGGTGCATGGCAAGAAACCGGAGTTGCCTTGCCGGCCATGAGGCCTTGTTCCGATTGTCCGGATGGATCACGAGGTTGTTACCGTGGCACTCCCGAAGGGAGGTCCATGGGGGGGTGAGGGGGGTCTCCTCCCATCATGCACGTTATCAGGTGTTCGCCCGCAACTGCCGGATCCAGGGTCGTTGTCTGGTTCACGGGCGAAAGCAGCCGGGTCGTTGCTGAATTTGATCTGGTCTTGTTGACCATGGAACTCCCGTCAGGGAGGTCCATGGTCGGGGTGTGAGGGGTTCTCCTCCCATCATGCCAGTTGCCGTGGCACTCCCGCCGGGAAGGTCTTCGGTCGGGGGGTGAGGAGGTTCCCCCCAGCAGGTCTCAATATTTCTGACACATCATTAACACATCATGCGCCATCTGTCCACGGGTTTGAGGATCAGGTTCCGGAACTCGGGAGGGTGAAGCGGAACGTGCTGCCTCGACCCGGTGTGGACTCCACCCGGATCTGCCCGCCATGCAGCTCCACGATCCGTCTGCACAGGGCCAGTCCGATGCCGGTTCCCTCATAACGTGCCCTGGAGTGCAATTTCTGGAAGATCAGGAAGATCCGCTCTTGATGCCTGGGTTCGATGCCGATGCCGTTATCCGCGATCGAGATCTCCCAGAGCCCCGTTTTCCGGGTGGCGCCCAGATGGATGCGGGGGGGATCCTCGCCGCGAAATTTCAAGGCATTGCCGAGCAGATTCTGCAACAACTGTCCCATCAGCATCGGATCGGCCCGCAACTTCGGAAGCGGATCGTGGCTGACGACCGCTGCGGTGTCGTGGAGGATCGTTTCCAGATGTTGCAAGGCTTGTGCCAGCACTTCGTTCAGATCGATCTCGACCTGTTCGCGGGGGGTGTTGGCCACCCGCGCGTAACCGAGCAGATTCTGGATCAGGCTCTGCATGTGGTTTACGCCGTCGATGGCGCTGGCGATGTATTTGTCCGCCTGGTCATCCAACCGGCCCCGGTAGCGCTTTTCCAGCAGCTGCACAAAACCGGCGATCAACCGCAACGGTTCCTGCAGGTCATGGCTGGCCACATAGGCAAACTGCTGTAAATCCAGGTTGGAGCGGTTCAGTTCGCGGGTACGCTCTTCGACCCGCTGTTCCAGTTCCAGGTTCAGGGCCTGTTGTCGTTGTTCCAGGCGGATGCGCTCGGTTACATCCCGAAAGATACCCAGAATCACCTGTTGATCGCCCAGATCCGTCACCGCGGCGCGAATCTCCACCGGCACCTCGGAGCCATCCTGGCGAACCACGAGGATACCGGTCACCAGTCCGCTTCCTTCGCGGATCTGTGACTGGAACAGTTTGGCGTAATGTTCCCGTTCCCGTTCGGGGTGCAGTTCGGTCTGATGCATGCCGATCAGATCCGTGACCGGGCGGCCCATCAGCTCTCCGGCCATCGGATTGGCGTCGAGGACGATCCCGGTTTTGGCATCGGCGATGAAAATGGCATCGTTGGCCGACTCGATGAGCAGACGGTAACGCCGCTCGGAGAGGATCAGGGCATCCAGGGCCGCTCGTGACGCGGTGACATCCCTGGCCAGCAGCAGGAAGCCGTTCAATTCGCCGGCATGATTGATGATTTTCGACAAGACCGCTTCCAGTCGGCAATCATGCCCCTCGACCTGCAAGCAGATCTCGAGGGGATAGTCCTGGTTTTCCGTTCCCGCGAGGAGGGCCTGGCACAGATCGTCGCCGCGCAAGGCCGGATGCAGGGATCCCAACGTTTCCCCCAGGGTGCGGGTGGCGTCGTGACCGAACAGATGTTCCGCCTCGGGATTGAAATAGAGGATGCGTTGTTTCAAGTCCGTGGCCACGATGGCCAGATCCGCGGCGCGCAGAATGCTGTCGAGCTGTGCCGTGGTCTCCTGCATGGCGACCTGGACACGCAGCAGTGCCTGGCGGCTTTCACGCAGGGCCGAGGTTTCGGTGAGTTGCCGCACCATCGGTTTGCCGATCCGGTAGAACAGCGCCGTTCCGGCGATGATCACCAGCAAGCCGATGACGCCAACCAGGAATCCCGCCCGGATGAACGGGCGTCGCAGTTCGTCAAGATCGATCTTGGCCACGACGCCCATGTTCAGAACGGCCACCGGTTCGTGCGCCGCCAATACCGGTGCGCCCCGGTAGTCGAGCCCGACCATGACCCCGGACTCGCCCTGCAACGCCCGACGCATCGGCTCGGCGAGTCCGGAGTTCCTGGGGACCGGCAAGGGTTCATCCTGGTTGGAATGACGATGACGCAGCACGAAAACGATGTCGTCTCCCTCCTGCCGCCCCATGGTGAATTCGCCGCTCTCCCCGAACCCCTTGAAGTGACGATGGGCTTCGCGCACCTGTTCCATGACCAGCGTTTCGAGCATGGCCGACGTCAACGGGATGTCATGGTCCGCGATATGGGTCTGCTCGTTGCGGGCGATCGCTTCGATCAGACGCGCATAGCTCTCCACGGTCTGTTTCAGACGCTGCCCATTTTCGGTGAAGGCGGTGTCGTAGAGAATGACGATGGCGATTCCGCTCATGATCAGCCCCACTGCGGCCATCAGCCCTATCAGCAGCAGCATGCGCGCGGTTTCGGGAATTTTGATCGGAGCGATCATGATGGGATTATCTGGCGTCCTTATCCGGCAAGGAAAAACAGAGCGTGGCGCCCGGTGATTGTCCGGATTCCACCCAAATGCGACCGCCATGCCGTTCCAGGATCCGTTTGCCGAGGGTCAGACCGATCCCGATGCCGGGATGGCGACCGTGGGGGTGGAGTCTCTGGAAGACCACGAACACCCGTTCGGCGAAGCGATCGGGAATGCCGAGGCCGTTGTCCCGCACCGAGACGACCCAGCTCTTGTCCCGGTGTTCGGCGCGGATTCGGATCTCCGGGGTGGGCTCGCCCCGGAAGCGGAGTGCGTTGCCGACCAGATTCCGGAACAGTTGAACCATCTGGATCGGGTCCGCCTGGACGGTGGGCAAGGGTTCGCGGAGGATGCTGGCACCGGTTTCGCGCAGTTCGGCGCGCAACTGGAGGAGCGCTTGATCCAGGGACTCGTCCAGGCTGGTGGTCACGAACGCCCCCCCGCGGGAATCGACTCGGGAGAGTTCCGTGAGGCCCTGGAGCATGGCCTGCATCCGACCGACCTCGGCGGTGATGGTGTTGATGTAGCTGTCGGCCTTGCTGTCCAGGGTGCCGCGATAGCGGTTCTGCAACAGTTGGGCGAAACCGGCCACCAGACGCAACGGCTCCTGGAGATCATGGGAGGCGGCATGGACGAACTGCCGCAGGTCTTGGCGGATTTGCTCCAGCTCCTGGTCGCGCCGCGGGCGTGGATCGTCCGGCTCAGGCACCGCGCGGGGCGATGGTTCGAATGGTTCGAGAAGATTCCCCTCCGCCCCGGTGATCGGCTCCGGCATGGTTTCCATCGTGTCCCCCGGAAGTAAACGTGCATGATGGGGGGAGAACTCCCTCACCCCCCTTGCCATGGACCACCCTTCGGGCGTTCCATGGCAAGGCATTCCATTTTTATGGGGTCATTCTGTTCCCTTTGGGCGGGCGAGGCAAGGCTCAAGTCACGCGGGAGGAGGATATCCTGGCCCGATCCGGAATTCACCAATCGGCCTGGAAGAATTGATAATTAAAGTCATGATGTGTCGATGGTCAGAATTGAGCTGAATGGGTGTGTTGCTGAACAAATTTGCCAGATCTTGTTGAAACTCCCAGGCATGGTTCGGTAATTGTGGATTGATTTTATCGGTGTTGTTGACAGTTGTTCTTTTGGTTCTGCTGTTGAATGGGATAGTATACGCTTAAATGTTTGATTATTTTTATTGTTGCATGTTCATGATGGAGACTGCGACAGTATGAATCGTTGTTCGTAACGTGCATGATGGGGGGATCCTCCGTATCATGGCCTTTTCTTTGGGAATTTCAGGGTAAATTCTTGGAGATCAACCATGAATCCCAATCACTCTGGTGAGATGTATCTGCTCGGCGGATATCCGCACGGACAGCCGTTCGGTTCTGCAACACCTGGTAAACCGATCTTCAAGGCTTTCAGCGGTGCCATGATCGAGCGCTGAGCGGGGATCATGCCGGCCATGCCGAGGCGCTGGCCCAGGCGCTGAATCGGGCTGGCAGGTTCGACAAGGCGGCGGTCATGCAACAGGCCGCGGGCACGGCAGGGCGTTATGCGCAGAGTCGTTTCGAAAAGGCATTGGCCGCCTGACGGTGGTTTTCGGCGACCGCGGGCCTGCCTGTCAACGGGAGAGGCAGGAGCTGGAACGGATGGAAGCGCGGGCATGACGACCCGACGAACTCCGCCGCGTGATCCGCGTGGAGGAGTCGCAGGCGCGCCTCTCGCCGACCTTGCTAAGGGATGGAACTCCCCACGGACCGCTCCCAGATCGCGATGTCACCCGTCACCAGCGTGAACAGGGGGTGGGGTTCGGGCCTGGAAAGCGTCAGCAGCATGGCATGATGGGCGGGACTGCGCAGGGCGGTCTTGCCGAGCAGGTGGCGCCACTCATGGAGCAGTTGCCCGCTGGTCGCCTCGATGCGGCCACTCCAGGGCATCGCCGCGATGCGGTCGGCATCGAATCGGTAGCCCCGCCGGGTCGCCTCCCGATGCACCTCCCACAAATAGGAGGATACCGCGCCAACCGGCTCATCCTGTTCCCGAAAACGCCACAGTTGCGGATGGCGGGCATAGCCGCGCGTCAGCCCCTGGAGCACCTTCTGGGCCAGCAGGGTCTCTCGCCACAGGGCCACCAATCCTTGCGGGTCGAGATGGCGGGGGTGCAGGGTCCAGATGCGCATGGGTCGACTCGGCAGAGGATCATCGGGCAGAACGCGGGATGCCATGCGTGGCATCCCGCGTCGCGGGTGGATCGATGGACTCCCGCATCATGGACCTCCCGAAGGGAGGTCCATGATGCGGGGGGTGAGGGGACTCACCCCATCACAAGTTACATCCGATATTGCTGCAACCAGTGGGCATACGGAGCGGGCAGCACCCAGGCCGGACGCTCCACATTCAATGCCTGGGCCAGCCGGTACGGGTAGTGGGGATCGGCCAGGATGGCGCGACCGATCATCACCAGATCCATCGCCTCCTCCGCGATCACCCGTTCGGCCACTTCGGGGGCATGGATGCCCCAGGATGAGGCCACCGGGATTCCGGTGGCCTGGCGCACCTTTTTGGCATACGGGGCCAGAAATGCCGGTCCCCAGGGGATGTTGGCCGTCAGGGTGGAAAAACCGACGCTGATGTTGAGCAGATCCAGTCCGCGTTCCCGGAAGGCCTGGGTCAGGGCGATGGACTCGGCCAGCCCCTCTTCGTCGCGACCATCGAATTCGATCACTCCGAAACGGGCGGTCAAGGGCAGGTTTTCCGGCCATGCCGCGCGTACCGCCTCCAGGGTTTCGAGCAGAAAGCGGCTGCGTCCCGCGAAATCTCCGCCATAGCCATCGGTGCGCTGGTTGGCATGCACCGAAAAGAAGCTCTGCCCCAGATAGCCGTGGGCGAAATGCAACTCCAGCCACTCAAAACCAGCGGCTCGGGCCCGTTGGGCTGCGGCCACGAAATCGGCGCGCACCCGGTCGATATCTTCCAGGGTCATGGCGCGCGGCATGCGCGACAGATGGGCACCAAAGGGGACCGCCGAGGGGGAGATCGTCTGCCAGCCGCGCGGGTCCCCTTCGGGAATGTGGTCATCCCCTTCCCACGGACGGTTGGCGCTGGCCTTGCGTCCGGCATGACCGATCTGGATACCGGGCACTGCGCCACCCGCCTGGATGGCGCGGGCGACCCGGGCGAGTCCCTCGATCTGCCGGTCATCCCACAACCCCAGACAGGCGGGGCTGATGCGCCCTTCCGGCGCGACCGCCGTGGCCTCGACGATCACCAGACCGGCTCCGCCCCGCGCCATGCCGGCGTAATGGGCCCAATGCCAGTCGTTGCTCAGGCCGTCGGTGGCACTGTACTGGCACATGGGCGGAACCGCGATGCGGTTGCGCAACGTCACATCCTTGAGACGAAACGGGGAGAAGAGTGTGGACATGGGGATTTCCTTTTCCATGGTTAAAGAGTCGCACCAGGCGGAGTTCTGATTGAATGGGCCTGAGATCTTGGACCATCTCGGCATGGCTGAAAAGATGGTTTGTATCCTGAATCCAGATCAGACAACCGATACTCCCCAGCATGACAGGCTGTGATGGACGATTCCTGCGGTCCCTTCCGATCTGATTTTCCCGGATTCATGCCCGCTTGGTCCAGAAAAAATCACGGTCTTTCCTTCCGGGGTGTTTTTTACAAGATACAAGAAGTTCAAACGATTCTGAGATACGCGTTTGGTTCTTCTCGCAGGTGATCAGTGATCAACGGTCAGGCCATGAACGCACGATCACTCAGGACCCGTTCAGCAGCAGTCGCCATCGGCATTTCCGTTGGGGCGGCTTTTGGAAACGGTCGGCATACAGTCGAAAGGACCGTAATGAACCGAACGGTCGCCCTGCACGCTGAAATGGTCCCGGTAGCGGGTTTGATTCAACATGGAGGCGGTGTTGCCGCAGACCAGCGTCGGTTTGCCGGTGAGGAAACGGTGGCGGTCATCCAGATCGAAGTGGTGCGGCCAGTCCGGAATCGTCCCCCGATAGACCGCCGTCTGTCCGTAATCCTCACGGATATCCTCCAGATCGTTGAGCTTGAAGGCCCGCACCGTGACCGAGAGAAAATCGATCATGCCGATGCGACGGGCCACCTCCGGGTTGTCCAGGGTGATGGGCCGGGATTCGGTCACCCGGTAGTCGGCACAGCCCAGGTCGCGCAGCATGCGTCGGAAATCTTCGCGATACATGGCCCCGGCCAGACACTCGCCATGCAGCACCGGATCACCAAGCAGGGCTTTCGGAACACGACGACCGGCGAAGACGTCCGAAAAATAAAGCTCCCCGCCCGGTTTGAGCACCCGGAAAATCTCCGCGAAGAGCCTGGGTTTGTCGGGTGACAGGTTCAGAACGCAGTTGGAGACCACCACATCCACCGAGTTGTCCGCGATCCCCATGCCCGCCAGATCCTCCATGTAGCCCTGCAAGAAGGTGACATTGGGCCGTGCATGGCCGAAGCGGACCATGTGGGCGTCGAGATGGGCGCGGGCGATGGCCAATTGGGCCTCGGTCATGTCCACGCCGATCACCCGTCCCCGTGGTCCCACCAGTTGCGCGGCCAGATAGACATCCCGACCGGATCCGCATCCCAGATCCAGCACCGTACAGCCGGAGAGCAACGGCGGAATCGGTGAGCCGCATCCATAAAAGCGGCGCACCACCTCCGCGTCGAGGTTGGCCAGGGCTGCCTTGAGGGTGGGCGTGAGGCCGGAATCCGTTGCGCAACAGGCGTTGGTTTTCAGATCCTGACTCCCTTGCAGCACGGTGCCGTAGTAGTGTTTGATCCCTTCGCGATCGAGTTGATCTTGCTTCATGCCTGCTCCTGACAACATTGAAAAATGGGGGGCAAAACATCCTGGTGCATGCGATTCCAATGCCAGACCAGCTAAGGTCCGGCCCCCGCCAGCGATTTGATGCGCAACAGGTCGCCATCCAAGGCCGGATGACCATGCCACCACTGATCGTCCGGGGAGGCGTGACCCACGCCCAGTCGTACATTTTTCAGATGTCGCTCCTTCATCTGGCGCAGGATGGTCCGAGCCTGGTGTGTGTCGAATCGCGACACCACCCTCTCGGCCTCGCGCACTTTCATGCGACCGATCTCGACCATCCGATCCCCGGTCGAAAACCAGGTATCCACGAAACGTGGGGAGTGGCAGTCCCGGCAGGGGGCGTCACGCGCCTCGATGCGTGCGGCCAGGTCTGGTCCGGGCGTGAGCCCGGAGGGGTCCAATGGCAGGATGCCCCTCCCGGCATCGTGTTCCTGGTCGTGCAGATGGCAATAGGCGCAGGATGGGGAGCGTTGGTTCCCCTCTTTCAAGGGCAGGGAGAAATTCACGCGCTCCGCTTCCAGAGTAGCGATCACCCCATGTTTGGACAAGGTGTAACTGCTCCTCTCCCGCTCATGACAGCCGGTGAGACAGGTGGCGTTGCGTCGGGCATGGGCTGCCATGGCGCCATCGTGATTTTCGGTGTGACAGGCCGGACATCCGACCCCGGAGCGGCCATGGGCGCTCTTTTCCCAGGCCTTGGCCATCTCCGGATCCCGTTCCTGGTGGCAGGAGAGACACGCCTGGGCCAACGTCGGGGAGCACACGCCCAACAGAACGAACAAAAACAGCCCCAAGCGCCATTTCAGAATCCGGTTCATCTTTTTTTACGCTCCATGGTGACGTGAGGTCTGCGGATCCTGTCCACGGCGTCGTCCGTTCCGGAGGCCCAGAAGGGCTTTCCACCGAACCGCATCGCCATCCACTCCTCGGGTGAAAGATATTTCTTCACCTCCTCGACATGAAACGAATAGCGGTAATGGGCACAGTAGTGACGCATCGTCTCCATGGCATCCACGATCTGCCGGGTCCTTGCCGTGCAGCGTTCCGGATCATCCGTACACCGGTCGGGATGCCACCGTTTCAACAGAACCTTGCCCCTGGCTTCGATCTCGGCCAAGGTCGCCTGTTCGCCGATTCCCAGGATCTCCCGGGCTTCGGCCATGCGCTGCACCAGGGATTTTTTTTCCATGGCACCCTCATCGTTCCACCGGGAAACCTTCCTGTCGCCACTGTTTGACCCCGCCCAACACCAGATGGAGCGGCCCGATGCCCAGGGCGTCGAGCCGACGCACGGCCTCGCTGGAGCGCCGATCGGTATGGCAGATGAGCGCCAACGGACGCCCGATGCGGCGTATTTCGTCGATGCGGGCATCCAACTCCGGAAGGGGAATGTTGATCGAGCCGGGCAGATGACCGTTCTCGCCGGAAAAATCGGCGCCATCGCGCACATCCAGCACCACGAAGTTTGCGCCCTGTTCGAGCATCTCTTTAAGACGCGATGTGGTGAGACTGTTTTTCTGTCCGCGCATCGTGCGGATCCAGCGCGGCAGCAGGATGACCACGGTCAAAAGAGCCATGGCCCACAGGCCGGTGCGCACCGCATCGGCACTGCCCGTGGCCGCCTCCTTGCCGGCATGTCCCAACCAGGCATAGGCCAGCCCGCCAGGCGCCATGCACAGCAGGGAGGTGATCAGGTAGTGATCGAAGCGGATGCGCGTCAGCCCGAGCGCATAGTTGAGTAGATTAAAAGGGAAAACCGGCACCAGACGCACGAAGGCGACAAAACGCCACCCCTCCTGTTCCACGCCAGCCAGCAGACGGGCGCTCATCCCCGCCGATCTTCCGGCCACCCACGCCCCGGCCAGATGGCGCGCGATCAGAAAGGAGATCCCCGCACCGATCGTGGCGCCCAACAGGCTCAAGCCGCCGCCGAGCCAGGGGCCGAAGATCGCGCCCCCGGCCAGGGTGAGCACCGATCCGGGCAGAAACAGCACCGTGGCCAGGGCATAAAGTCCGACAAACAACATCATGCCCATGGTTCCCCAGGCGCGAACCCAGACCTCGAGCCGCGCGGGATCCAGATCCTGCCGATGGTACAGGGCCGTGCCAACGGCAAGCATCAAGACGACTCCGGCAATCCAGCGTATCCGGTTGGGGTTGCGCGTTGGCGCCATCCCAGGGAGCGATGCGTTCATCAAACTGGCTCCTTGCGGAAAAATCAATAGATCGGAATGGCGGCATAGCCCTGGGCATGATAGCCGGTCAGGGAGACGAACGTATTCCCCACCACCTTGATGCCCGGCAGGATGGTGGCGTTATCCACGCCGAACAGCCTGGTCGCCAGACCGCACGCCTCCATGCGCACGCCGGGTTTTTTTCCCAGATCGGCGAGCAACGCGGCGACCTCTTCCAGAAACGGATGTTGATCCATGGGCAACGCCTCGCGGTTGGTGGAGATCAATTTCACCGCGCCCCCATGAAAAGCCAGCACGATCTCCGGCTTGACCTTCTGACGTTCCAGATCGGCATGGGTCTGGGTGATCACTTTCAAATAGAGCGGCAGGGTCTGGGCATTGCCCATGCCGATGTCGAACACCACCTTGCCAACCGTCACCCCCCGCAGGGCATCAACATCGTTGAGCGGTTCCCTGGCAGGCTCCGCCGCCACGGCCCCATGCGCACCCAGCAACAAGGCCACGCCAAACATCCAGCCCCCAAGCCATTTTTTCATCGTTATCATCCTTTTCATGGATCAGTTGTTGTCACGATTGAACTGCGTGTATTCCCCTTCCATCCACAAGGATTTCAGGTCAATGGTCGGTGGTGGTTTTGCCTCTTTCAAGCGTTCGGTCATGCTGCCGATGGCCTGAACCTGGCCATCCATGCGTTGGTGAAACCGGATGGACATCTCCTTGGCTCCGTGCGCCATTCCCTTGTAGGCGCCGAGATTGGAAAAATACCACAGATCGAAATAGTCCCGTTCGATGGCGCTGACATTGTAGAACGCCGACGCCTGGCCCTCGTAAAAGCCGATCCGCTCCCTGGGCCAGAGTTTGCTTAGCCAATCCATGGGATAAGGGGGGCGATCCCCGGCGCTCGGTATGAGTCGGCCCTCGCCGCGCAACCCCTTGAGCAGCCGTTCCACGCCGTAGAGTTTGTCCCAGGCCAAGGAGCGTTCGGCATCGAGTTCACCAAAAAATCTCTTGGCCACTTCCGGGGCATGACAATCGGTGCAGAGTTCCAGCCAGCGTTTGCGCTTGATCTGATTCTCGGCGCTCCTTGGATTGATCTGGCGGATGCCGAATTTCCACACCGCCTTGTCCGCGACCTGATGGTTGCCATCCTTCATGTGACAATAGGCGCAGGTGGGTGCGGGATAATTTCCCTTGGCGAGCGATTGGCGCCAATCCCACTGTTTTCCCTGTTGTTGATAGATCCGCCCATGCGCACTGTCGAAGAAGGATTCATCATCCGGATGAGGCGGCCCGCTGTGACAGGTGATGCAGGCTTCGGGACGGCGTGCCTCGGCGGCATCGAAGCGATGGCGGGTGTGGCAGGAGTCGCACTTGGTGGCCACGGAATGGCACTGGAGACACGAGGCGACCTCGGCCTTGGGTTTGTCCGCGAAGTGTTTGGAATCCACCGCGCGCTCCATGGCCAGGGCATGGCTGGGAAAACCGTATTTTTTCTCTTCCTCCATCTGGGCCAGTCGTTGCGGATGGCAGGCGCCACAGGTTTGTGGCGTGGGAAAGCTCAACTTCTGGTGATCCTCCCCGTGACAGGCCGGACAGAGCACCGGTTCGGGTGACTGGGCATGACGGCTGTCGCGCCAATCCTTGACGATGCCGGGTGTGACCACGAGATGACACTCCAGACACGCCTCGCCCTTGAAAACTCCCTCCACCCGATCACGCTCCGGTTGATGGTGGGTTCCCGGATCCCAATATTCATGCATGGGATCCGGACGCCACTGTTCGGCGTGCTCGCCCGTGCCCATGGCTGCCGGCTCCAGCCCGGACCAGGCGAACCATGGCCAGAACAGCATCGCTACCAGGAGATGTGTGGCAATCCGCATAGTGCCCCCATTCGGGCCGGAAGTTCGTTCAAGGTGCCCACCTGGTTGGCATGGTGGATCGCTTCGGCCAGAACCCAGGCCAGAACCAGCACATAGCCGACGGAGCGCCAACGCACGACGCTTCGTTTCCACTCCGTGCGTCTGAGCAGATGTTTGCGATCCTGATGCAGGCCCGAAAAGAGCCGGTTGCGCACATCGTGGAATGCCAGACTGCCGGTGGGACATTCGGTGATGCATCGACCGCAACCCATGCACTCGGTGGTATCCACCACCCCCTGATTGGCCGCACCCATGCGCCAGACCGGGATTGACATATCGCAAACCTTTTCGCACTTGCCGCACTGGATGCACGAGTCGGCCCGATAATCGATGCGGAACTGGCCAACCTTGTTGAGCAGTCCGAAGGTGGCCCCGAACGGGCACAAAAAGCGGCAATAGCCGCGATTGCCGATCCAGGGCGAGAGCAGAAAGGTGATGAAGTAGGGCAGGCCGACCATCAGTCCGAAGAAGCCCAGATAGGCCGAGGTGCTGTTGTTGGCCGGTTGCATCACCGCCCACATCGCGCCCAGATACAACGCGAACCAGAACCATTTCAGATGGCGCAGACGCCATGCCCAAGGCGAACGCGGCACATGATCGGCGTGCCGGAAGGGAAACCCGACCACCTCGCGGATGGCGACGCACGGGCAGTTGAAACCGCAGATGACGCGGCGTCCGAACAGGAATACGGCAACAAGCACCAGAAAAAAGGTGATCGTTCCCGGCGTGTGCAGCGACGGGAAGGCCGGCAATCCGGCCAGATACCCCACATACGGCTCGATGAAGGGGTAGGCCCAGGGGATCAGCCACCAGAGCACCGTGACGTTGGCCACCAGGATGATCAACCGGCGTCGGGTGTAGGGATTTTTTTCCGCCACGATGCGCCAGAGACCGAAAGCCAGAATGAGCGCCGATTCGGTATACCGGTTGAGCCAGAGCGGTGAGTCGAACTTGAAGAACCAGGTTTCATTGAGCCAGCCGAGAAAGGCCCAGCCAAAGGTCACCCAGCTGAGCGCCTTGACCCACCAGGCATAGCGTCCGGCCTGGGAGCGCTGCTGGTTTGCCGGCATGAAGCGCAGGTGCTGGACCCGGTGGAGGGCGCGCGTCCGTTCGGCTGGTCGGGGAGCTGGCGGACCCTGTTCGGCAAGGGAGTGATTCATCGCGATGCCTTTTTTCACCAACGTCGGTTGATGGTGTACTCCCCCAATTTGGAACGCACGGGCATCAGCAACAGGGCGATCAGAGGTTGACATTTCTCCGGTTCGCGTTGATGCTCCAGCCCGATCTCCATGGCTTCGTGCCCTTCGGCGGGTTGTGGCCAATAGGTTCCCAGGATACGATCCCACCAGGAAAGATTGAATCCGAAGTTCATGTTGGCCTCCGGGGAGAGGTGGGAGTGATGGGAACGATGCATGTCCGGGGTAACCAGGATCCACCGTATCACCCGATCGATCTGCTCGGGAATGCGGATGTTGCCATGGTTGAACATGGCCATACCGTTGAGCAGCACCTCGAAGATCAGAACCGCCATCGGAGAGGCGCCGATGGCATGCACCGCCGCCAGTTTGAGCCCCATGGAAAGCAGGATCTCCATGGGATGGAAACGCAATCCGGTGGTCACGTCCACCTCCAGATCGGCATGATGCACCATGTGCAACCGCCACAGCACGGGCAAGGCGTGAAAAAGCACATGTTGAAGATAGATCACGAAATCCAGCAGCATCACCGCAAACAGGATCTCCACCCATTCCGGCCAGTCGAATTGGTTCAGAAGCCCCCAGCCGCGCGTCTGTCCCAGGGCGGCCACCCCCACGGCGGTGACCGGGAACAGCATGCGGACCAGCATGGTATTGATGACCACCAATCCCAAATTCGGAATCCAGCGCGCCTGACGGGTGAGCGTGCGTGGGCGACGGGGAAAGCGCGCTTCCCAGGCCGCGATCACCCCAAGCATGCCCACGAAAACACCCAGCCGTAATAGGGCTTCATGCGCCATTTTATGCTCCTCCCTCAACCCACTGGCAATGTCCATTCATGAACCCGGCACCGGACGCCGGTTGTGGTTGAATTGTTGATCAATCGCTGGAACCCTTCCGTGCCACACGGACCATCCTTTCGAGGTAAACGAAGCGAGGGAATAATCAACCAATTGGTTGAATTAAATTCAATCACCTTGTTGATCGTCTGTCAAGCATTTTTTGACCCTGGAACGCCCGTCAGAACGGTTCAGGGTCGGTGGGTGAGGGGGGCGTCCCCATCATGCAAGTTTGTGCTTGCCCGGAATTTTCCATTCTGGAAACATACAGCCAGCATTCCCATGAACCGCTCCAGGGGGGCAGGGTAAAGATCCATGTCGTTCAAACAAGAACTGTTCGACCATCTGGCACGCATCGGCAAGGCTGTGGGGCAGGGGCATCGATTGGCCATTCTGGAGTTTCTCGCCCAGGGGGAACGGAGTGTGGAAGCGTTGGCGCAGTTGAGTGGTTTGTCGGTTGCCAACACCTCGAAGCATTTGCAACAGTTGCGTCATGCGGGTTTGGTGCAGGCGCGCAAGGAGGGGTTGTATGTTCATTATCGATTGTCGGATCCCGAGATCGTCACGCTGCTGGGTGTCATCCGGCGACTGTCGGAACGTCATCTGGCCGAAGTGGACGCTCTGGTTCGCAACTATCTGCTGACCAAGGACAACATGGAACCGCTTCCGCGCGAGACCTTGCTGGAGCGGATGCGGGAGGGAACCGTGACCGTGTTGGATGTTCGACCGCACGAGGAGTATCAGGCCGGTCATCTGCCGCGCTCCTTCAACATCCCGTTGCGGGAGTTGGAGCGACGGTTGCACGAGTTGCCACCGGGTCGCGAGGTGGTGGCCTATTGTCGCGGGGCGTGGTGCGTGTTGTCATTCGAGGCCGTGGCCCGGTTGCGCGAGCAAGGGTTTGCAGCCAGACGGTTGGAGGAGGGGTTTCCGGAGTGGCGGCAGGCTGCATTGCCGGTGGAACAGTGTGACTGAATGGATTCAGGGGGGCATCAGGATTCAGGGAACACGATGCCGATTGAATCTATGGCTATAAAGTGAAGTTGGTATGGTGCCTCCAGATTCTCCCGTTTGGTGTCCCCAGATTCTCCAGATTTCAGTGGTGTCCCCAGAGTCAGGTATGGTGTCCCTAATGCGCCATCTTGCTTCTCCCATTGGGTATCCTGGAAGCCACATGGTGCAATCTTCAAACCTCTGTGTCACGCCCCATTCTTTCGATAACAGATGGATGGGAGCGTGGTTAGGTTGACGTGAGACACCACACACATTCCAAACCGGGTGAGGTTTGAAGGTCAAACGGTTCAACCTGCCTCTCATCCGTCAAGTTCGCACACCATGCGATTCCGTCCCGATGTCTTGGCCCGATAGAGTCGTGCGTCGGCAGCCTGTACCAAAGCCAGGGGTGTCGTATCGCTGGTGGGGATCATGCTGGCTCCACCGAGGCTGAGGGTCACCTGGGAGGCCACCTGGGAGCGGGCATGTTCGAGAGAGAGCGCCAGTACGCTCTCCCTCAGTTTGCGACCCACTTCCGCCAACCCTTCCGGAGACGTCCCCGGGAGCAGACAAACGAACTCTTCGCCACCGTAGCGGGCCAGCAGATCCACACTCCGCGACATGCTTCCGGCCATCGCTTGCGCCACTGCCTTGAGGCAGTCATCTCCCGCGGCATGACCATAATGGTCATTGTAAAGTTTGAAGAAATCGATATCGATGAGAATCAGGGACAAGACCGAACCCTCGCGCAGCGCCCTCTTCCACTCCTGCTCCAGGTATTGATCGAAACGGCGGCGATTGGGAATACCGGTCAGCCCGTCCTGCATCGCCATATTCTTCAGGAGGGCATTCAACTCTTCCAGACGGTTGTTCTGGGCGGTGAGTTGCAGGTTCATCTCCTGAACGGCCACCAGGCTGCGGCGCAGGGCCAGATGGGTCTGGACCCGTGCCTGCACGATCGCCAGGGAGATCGGCTTGGTGATGTAATCCACCGCCCCCATGCCGAGCCCTTTGGCCTCATCCGCGACCTCACCCATGGCGGTGACGAACATCACCGGAATATCCCGTGTCGCCGGATCGGCGCGCAACCGTTCGAGCACTTCATATCCATCCATGCCGGGCATCATGATATCCAGCAGAATCAGATCGGGTCGAATTTCGCCTCGCAGCCGCTGCAAGGCTTGCTCGCCACTCTTGGCCAGCAACAGGTCGTAATCCGGTTCCAACAGATCCTGCAACACCTCAAGATTGAGGCGCTCGTCATCGACGAGCAACAGGGTGGCGCGTGGCGTGTCCATGTCGTTGACTGCTCCTTCTCCATTCATGAGATCTTGATTTTCAATCGATGTGACCACGACAACAGACCGGAGAGGGCCGAATCGAACTCGTACTCCTCGATCAAGGTCGTCAACTCCGCCAGAGCGGCATCTTGCGAAGGGCCTGCCAATGCCCGGAGTTCGGCCATCCTGGCACCACTTTTCGAGTGGCCGGATCGCAGCAGTTTGACCAGTTCCGTCACGCATGCCGCGATCCGATCCAGCTCCACGACCGAATCGACCGTATCGCTGTCGCTCGTCATCTCCGCGACCACCGGTTCCTCCTCGCGCACCAGGGAGGAGAGTTCGCACCAGAGTCGATCCACCTGCGTCTCCAGTCCATCCAACGCGGTCGGATCGGTCATGGCTTCCCGTGACTGCAATTCGACCTCCAGGCGACTGGCTGCCTGGGCCACCGGCAGCGCACCGAGCGATCCTGCCACCCCTTTGAGCGTGTGCACCAGCCGCAGAGCCTCGGGCATGGCGCCTTCCTCGGCGATCAAGCGACGCAGACGTACCATCACCGTGCGGTAGTCCCGATGGAACTGACGCAGCAGCTTGCGAAACAGAGGCGGTTTCCCTCCCACCTGTCGCAGGCCGACCACCAGGTCGATGGTGGTCAGGTTGGTCGGGAAACGTTCTTCCGCCTGGTGCGCGGCGTTCATGGCTGGCGGAGTCGCGGTCGCGTCGTGCTCTCTGGACGAAATCCAGGTCACCAGCATCTCGAAGAGTCGGTCCGGATCGATGGGTTTGGCGATATGGTCATCCATGCCGGCCTTGAGACATCGCTCCCGATCGCCGGCCATGGCATGGGCTGTCATGGCCAGGAGCGGAAGATGGCGCCAACGCGGCTCACGGCGCACGGCCCGCGCCAAGGCGAAACCGTCCATCTCCGGCATCTGGAGGTCGAGCAACACCAGATCGAAGGTTGTCTCGGAGAGGATCTTCAAGGCGGTCACGCCATTGCCGGCCACGGTGACATGCACGCCGTTGGACTCCAGCAATTCGGTCGCCACCTCCTGGTTGATCGGATTGTCCTCGACCAGCAGCACCCTGGCGCCCAGAATGGCATGAATGGCGTCCCCATCCCGCCTCCGGGTCGTTCCCTGGTCGCGACGCGTCCGTTCCGGCAGGCTGCTCCCGGAATCGGCCTCGGCGACTGGAGCGGGCAGGTCGAACCAGGCCGTGAATCGGAACGTGCTGCCCAGGCCTGAACAACTCTCCACACGGATTTCTCCGCCCATCAGCGTCACCAGCCGATGGCAGATGGAAAGCCCCAGACCGGTTCCGCCGTAACGGCGCGAGGTCGAGCAGTCTGCCTGGATAAAGGGTTGAAAGAGTTTCTTGCACTGCGCCTCGCTCATGCCGATGCCGCTGTCCTGGACAGAAAAAGCCAGTTGCAACCGCAAACCCTCGGTCGCCAGGGGCGTCACCTCGATGCGGACCTCGCCCCGCTCGGTGAATTTGACCGCATTGTTGCCCAGATTGATCAGCACCTGCCCGAGTCGCAGCGGATCGCCCACCAGCCGTTCGGGCAGATCCGCCGCGCGTTCGATCCGCAGCGTCAAGCCTTTCTCCTCGGTCTTGGTGACCAGCATGCCATGCAGATGATCCAGAACCTCCTCGAGCCGGAACGGGATGCTCTCCATCGTCAACTTGCCGGCCTCGATCTTGGAGAAATCGAGAATGTCGTTGAGAATGCCCAACAGATGTCGGGCCGAATATTGAATCCGTCCCAGATAGTCGCGCTGCTTTTCCGACAGTGCGGTCTGAAGCGCCAGATGGGTCATCCCCATGATGGCATTCATGGGGGTGCGGATTTCATGGCTCATGTTGGCCAGAAAATCGCCTTTCAGGCGATTGGCCTGATCGGCCAGTTGCCGGGCATCCACCAGAGCCTGTTCCACGGCCTTGCGCGCGGTCAGATCGGTGATGATCCCCACGAACATCCGTTCCCCATCGACACCCAATTCGCTGACCGCCAGATTGATGGGAAACGAACGACCATCACGCCGCACCCCTTCCACCTCGCGACCCGAGCCGATGATGTGTCGTTTGCCGGTCTCCAGGTAGCGCCGCAGATAGCCATCGTGGGCCTCTCGATGCGGAGAAGGCATGAGCCGTGAGACGTTTTGTCCAATCACCTCGGAGGCGGGATAGCCGAAAAGCCGCTCTGCCGCCGGATTGAACGAGTGAACCACGCCGGTCGCATCGATGGTGACGATGCCATGCACCGCCGTCTCGACGATGGCGCGTATCGTGGCCTCGCTGTGACGCAGCCGTTCCTCCGCCCGCTTGCGCGACGTGATGTCGGTCATGATGCCCACGAACATGTGCGCGCCACCGACCACCATTTCGCTCACCGTCAATTCGATCGGTACGACAGCGCCATCCGCACGCACCGCTTCCATCTCCGTGGCAACGCCGATGATGTGATGAATGCCGTGGGTCAGATGATTGCTCAGGGCGCGCTCGAAGGCGGCATGCCGGCACGCGGGCATGAGTCGTTGCAGGGGTTGACCGATGATGTCGGCAGCCGTGTGACCGAACAGGCTCTCGGCAGCCGGATTGAAGGAACGGATGATGCCGGTGGCATCGATGGTGACGATGGCATTGGCCGCCTTCTCGATGATGGCCCGCTTCATCTGGGAGAAGCTCTCCGCCAGATCCTGGCGGGAACGTTCCCGCTCCCGTACCATATCGGCCATCAGGCGGGTCAAGGATTCCAAGCCGCCGGCGTCGTCGGTCAACAGCGGCTGATCCGTGGCCTGCAACAATTGATTGGCCGTCTCGCGCAGGGCGGTCAAGACCCGCGCCTGGGAGGCCAATTCGTGACGCAGTCGCTGATTGACCTGGTTCAACTCTTCCGAGGAGAGATTCAAACTGCGATCGCAAAGCGCCAGATCCCTTTCATGGCGGATGTAAGCGGCATTCACACTCTTGAGCAGGCCGATCACATCCAAGCCAGCCAGAAGATTCGATCCGTCGGCTCCGGACTCTTGCGGATCCAGCAACCGGGCGACCCGTGCCTCTTCCGTCATGCCCAGTGCGTTGAGCAACTGCCGACGCAGCAGACGATGCATGGCTCACGCCTCCTCGACGATCAAGGCCACGGTCATGGTTTGGTTGTGCAGCGCGCATTCATTCGCAAGCCCCATCGGGCCGATCTCGCCGTGGGCATAGAATCCCGCCACCGTGTGCCGGCGACCCAGCCGTTCATGCACCTCCTCCAGTTCGTCGGCGATCTGCTCGCCCATGATGAGTTTGCGTCCCACGCAACTGATCAAGATCCCCAAGCCGGATGGGGATTCTCCCGCTTGATCGGCAGCCCACGCCGCAGCCTGGCCGGCGCCATTCACCAGTTTGGAACCGGTGACATGCATCAATCGCAGCCAGGCGTCCGGATCGATCCGTCCACCCAACCGCAGACCGTCCCGTTTCCGATCCACCCCGATCACCGTGCGGATCAATCCGGGGTCGGTCGGTTGATCGGAGGGGTGCATCTCGAATGGAAAACGCAGCCCGGATTCCGGCAGTTCCCTGGCATATTCGCCCAGGTAGCGACTGTAGAACCGCAAGGCCGGTTCGCCATCGAGTTCCAGCAACAGATCGCCATCACAGCGCGTGATACGACGCATCGGACCAAAGGGAGCCCAACCGCCTCGCGAATGGGCATGGACGCGTATCCGACTGCCGTGAAGTCCCACGGCCACGACCTGTCTGGCACTCGTGCCCGCGCCAGAGAGCACCATGGCGTTTTCCCCGGCCTGGGCATCCCAGGCCAAGCCGCCGACGACCGGAATGCCGGCGGGCAAGGTTGCGCCAAGGCCGGCCAGCAGAGCGCTTCCGTCTACCGCCAATCCGGGAGCGAACAGCAGAACACCACGCAATTCCCGCGAGCAGAGCTTGTCTCCCAACGCCCTGCCGACCTCATTGGAAAGGCGCGGGTCAGGCAGTTCGTACGTCTCCACCTGAGCACTCCCTTGCGCGAACCGCACCGCGCTCACCACGCAGGAACCGTCATGCACGCCTTGGTTGGAGAGTTCCCCTGCCGTGGAGACCCCCACCAGGGATGTGTCTGGAAAGGCGGTCAACCATTTGGAAACCAGCGATGAATCACGAAAATATTTCTTATCAAAGAAGATGATGACCAAATCCGGATCAAATTCATATAGCGGTTTTAGAAGTGTCGTATCCAAGACGCCATGATGGAACTGGATTTGTTTGACTTCCATGGGTTGATGCTCCAATTTGCCTATAATATATGATGTAAAGATTTAACGTTTGATGTAATTGTTGTTTTATTATTATTAAATGCCGCACCATGATTACCAGAAAGCATAGCGTAGCGGCATGGAGGTAACAATCCCAAATTTCTGGTTACAGTCAAAAAAATCGGCATGACTTGTGATGGTTTATTGAAAATGATACCGTTTTGCATCGTGATCATGACTGCATCGACTGGTGAGTCCGCATCATTAATTCAATATAAAGCATATTATTAATGATAATTCTTATTGCAATTTCTGTATAATTTTTATTTCGGCGTTCGTGACAGACAGAGTCCGTTGGAGTTTATTCAGTCTGAATCCCCGTTGTTTTCTCGGAAATGGTTCTTTGCGTTGGACTTTGAAATGTGCTGCCTGCATTTGCCAGCCTGACCCAAAACTGAATGGCAGGGGCATGCATCCTGTCATGGCGGGTCGGGAGTAGGGTGTCCTGACCGCACAACCAACCAGCGCACCACCATCCCGCCCTTTGAATCTGATAGGTTCACCCCATGCGCGAAATCTCCCAACCCCATGACTGGCTGTTCCGGGTACTTCTGTCCATGCCAGAGACGGCGGGAGCCTTGCTGCGGGAGCGTTTGCCGCCGGAGGTGTCGCAGTTGTTGTCCTCCGAACCGCAGCAACGGGTCGAGGGCAGTTTTGTCGAGGAAAACCTGCGCCCCTTTTTCTCGGATCGTCTGTTCGAGGCCAGGACGATCCGCGGCAAACCTATACGAACGCTGTCCATGCATGGCCTGTTCGAGGCGGACAGTGTCGCTTGGGCACCTGGGTGATTTAAGCACTTTGGAGGGGGGCGCAGAGGCGAGGAAACGTTCTCCGCATAAAAAATCCGTGGCTTCCGGTCGCCCAGAGGGGGTAATATATCAAGAAGCAATAGGCTCTTGCCTGCGTCCCCGCAACAGTTCCTTTACCAGACATTCATGGTAGATATGGTTTAGAAACATCAACAGGTTGCGAAGCCTGTCTTTGGCCAGAAACAGCTTTTTGCGGGGGCTCTTGCCTTGGCCCACGGAGCAGCCACCATGCGATTCATCGACCCGCGCATTGATTTCGCCTTCAAGAAGATCTTCGGTAGCGAAGATGCCAAGGATATCCTCATCTCCTTCCTGGAAAACCTGCTCGGACTGGAAGGTGACCGGCGCATCGCGGAATTGACCATCCTGGATCCATTCCTGGCCCCGCGTCTGAAGGATCTCAAATCCACCATTCTGGATGTGCGTTGCAAGGATCACCGTGGTATCTCCTACATCGTCGAGATGCAGGTCGAGAGAGTTGCCGCATTCTTGAAACGGATTCAGTTCAACAGCGCCAAGGCTTACACAGGACAGATCAATCGCGGCGAGGATTATCCGCGACTCAAACAGGTGATCGCCATCACCATCACGGATTTTGTCCTCTTTGAGGGATTCGACCACTGCGTCTCCCTCCACGAATCCCGCGAGACCATCACCGGCGAATCCCATCTTTCAGACATCATCCACTACTTTGTGGAGTTGCCCAAATTCACCAAGGATCTGGATGCGTGTGACCGCATATTTGATCAATGGTTGTACTTCATCAAATATGCGGGATCCATCGAGGAGATTCCGTCCAAAATGTGTGACGCGCCGATTCGGCATGCGTTCGAAAAAGCCAGAGTCGCCAACATGACAGCGGATGAGTTGGAGCTTTACGACAAAGCAGGCATCGCCATTGCGGATGCACGTGGACGAGTCGAGTTGGCGCGAGAGGAAGGCCGGGAGGAAGGCCGAAAGGAAGGCCGAAAGGAAGGCCGAAAGGAAGGAATCCAAATCGGCGAACAAAGAGGCCGCCAAGACGAAGCCGCTTCCATGCTGCTCAAACTGATGCGCCGCAAATTCGGCCAGGCACCAGACTGGGTAGCCCAAAAGGTGAAATCGGCAGACATGGAATTGATTGAAGCATGGAGCGACAACTTCGTCTTCGCCAACGACTTGGACGAGGTATTTGTCGATCGGCATTGACTGAAGCCATGCCTGCCAAAGCCTCTAATTAAAACAGGTAAACCCCCGGCTCTGCCGGGGTGACAGTAGCAGTTTGACA